>NZ_JAKUSO010000032.1:0-38867 GCF_022449305.1 Oceanibaculum sp.
CGTCGAAGCCCTTGTGAGCTTGCCGGCAATTCCTATACTGCGCACGCAATCCCAAGAAGAGAGACCGCAAATGGCGGAATCCGCATCGAAAGGCGTCAAAAAGATCGTGCTGGCCTATTCGGGCGGGCTCGACACCTCGGTCATTCTCAAGTGGCTGCAGGAAACCTACGGCTGCGAGGTTGTCACGTTCACCGCCGATCTCGGCCAGGGCGAAGAGCTCGAACCGGCGCGCAAGAAGGCCGAGGCCGCCGGCGTCAAAGAGATCTTCATCGACGATCTGCGCGAGGAATTCGTGCGCGACTTCGTCTTCCCGATGTTCCGCGCCAATGCCCTGTACGAAGGCCTCTACCTGCTGGGCACCTCGATCGCCCGGCCGCTGATCTCCAAGCGCCAGATCGAGATCGCCGAACAGGTCGGCGCCGATGCAGTCGCCCACGGCGCCACCGGCAAGGGCAACGACCAGGTGCGCTTCGAACTGTCCTATTACGCGCTGAAGCCGGACATCAAGGTGATCGCGCCTTGGCGCGAATGGGACCTGAACTCCCGCACCAAGCTGATCGACTATGCCGAGAAGAACCAGATTCCCATCGCCAAGGACAAGCGCGGCGAGGCGCCCTTCTCGGTCGATGCGAACCTGCTGCACATCTCCGCCGAGGGCAAGGTGCTGGAAGACCCGTGGCAGGAAGCGCCTGACTATGTCTATTCCCGCACCGTCGATCCGGAGAAGGCCCCGGACCAGCCGACCTATATCGAGGTCGAGTTCGAGAAGGGCGACGCGGTCGCCGTCGATGGCGTGAAGCTGAGCCCGGCCGAGCTGCTGACCAAGCTGAACGAGCTGGGCGGCAAGAACGGCATCGGCCGCCTCGACCTGGTCGAGAACCGCTATGTCGGCATGAAGTCGCGCGGCATCTACGAGACGCCGGGCGGCACCATCCTGCTGGCGGCCCATCGCGGCATCGAACAGATCACGCTGGATCGCGGCCAGGCGCATCTGAAGGACGAGCTGATGCCGCGCTATGCCGAGCTGATCTACAATGGCTACTGGTTCTCGCCGGAGCGCGAGATGATCCAGGCCGCCATCGACGCCTCGCAGAAATATGTCAGCGGCACCGTCCGGCTGAAGCTCTACAAGGGCAATGTCGATGTGGTCGGGCGTAAGTCGCCGCACAGCCTGTACAGCGCCGCGCATGTCACCTTCGAGGAAGACACGGTCTATGACCAGCGCGACGCCCAGGGCTTCATCAAGCTGAACGCGCTGCGCCTGCGCCTCGCCAAGAACGCCCGCGGCTGACCATGAAAGGCAGGCCCGGCATTCTCTTACCGACGGGAAGCCGGGCCCGCCATTTCACGATGGCAGGCCGGATCGGCCAGCCTTTGGGGCGCTGACACCCATGTATCGCGCCGACATCATCGATCTCAGCCATATACAGGACCCGCGCCTGGCGCGGCTTGCCGATTATTGGCAGAGCAAGCGCGGTGACAGGCCGATCCCCTACCGCGCCGATATCGACCCGGTAGATTTCCCGAGGCTGCTGCCCAATGTCTGGCTGGTGCAGTACGAGGCGGCGCCGGACCGGTTCCTCTACCGGCTGTCCGGCGAGGAAATCCGGCGGGTGCATCCCGGCATCTCCTTCGGGCGCTATATCGATGAATTCCTGTCGCCGCAGGCGCTTGCCCGCATCCAGCCCTTTTACCGCGAGGTGCTGGGTCTCGATGGCGGCGCCCCGACGATCCTGCATATGCACGGCTTCGTCTATCGGATGAGCGAATACGGTCTGTCCGCGACCGGCGAAAGGCTGGTCCTGCCGCTGCTGGATGGGGAGGGCGCACCGCGCTTCATCTTCGGTGCGACGCTCTACCGTTTCGACCCCGTGCCGCGGAATGCTCCGGACGGCGACCCGCCGGTCACCCGCACGGCCGTACCGCTGACTTAATGCAGCAGCGCCACCCCGGCGAAATAGGGGTGCCCCAGCATCAGAAGCAGAAACACGGCCAGCGCGATGCCAAGGCGGCGCCAGCCGATGCCCGGCCAGTCGAAGCGCGCGCGCCCTTCCAGAATCGCCATGAAGGGGATGATGGAGGTGGTCATCGCCAGCGGGCCCCATTTCGCACCCATCTTCCGCGCCCGCTTGGAATCGACCGCCAGCATGCCGCCAAAGGCCAGGATGGCGAGCGCGCCGAACAGCACGATGCTGGCCTGATCGCCATTCGCCAGCAGATGCGCCAGCGCCCACAGGCCGATGCCCCACATCACCGGATGCCGGGTGACACGGAAGATGCCGGGCGCGGGATCGGGCGCCTCGAAGGCGCGCTCTCCGCCGACTGCCGTCGGGTTCGGGGTGAGGTAGCCCAGCACCACCAGCAGGACGGAGAACGGCATGATGGTGAAGACGACATGCCGGGTCCAGGCGGCCGGATACCAGACATCGGCATAGGGCGCATTGCCATAGGCAGCTAGCATCCAGACGAACAGCACCGTCGAGATGCCGGAATAGGCGATCATGAAGCCAAGCTCGCCGATGGCCCGCACCACGCCCGCGCGCACCGGCTGGCTGGCCAGCAGGAAATGGGCGGCGACAAAGGTCACGGCGGCGACGAAAAGAGAGTCGATCGATCCGGTCATGGCACGGACTATACTGGAATCATGTTACGGCGGCGACAGGAGGAAGCGGCATGACCGAAGCGAAGGATCTGCGGGGGCAATTGCGCGCGGAAATCCTGGCCCTGACGGCGGCACGCGGGCCGGGCAAGTCGATATGCCCGTCGGAGGCGGCGCGGGCGGTGCGCCCGGAGGACTGGAACCGCTTCATGACGGAGACACGGCGCGTCGCCGTCCAGATGGCCGAGGCCGGGGAGATCGAGATCCTGCGCAAGGGCAAGCCGGTGGCGCCCGACGAGGTGCGTGGCGTCATCCGGCTGCGCCGGCCCGTTACTGGCCTTTGAATTCCACCCAACGATGCTAATCTATAGGCCATGAGCAAGGGCACGGACGGCACGGAACACCCCAAGCAGCGCATCTCGACGACCGCGCTGGTGCAGTTCTCCGTGTTTCTGGTCTTTGCCGTGATCGGGCTGTTCGCCCTGCCCTATGCCGCGGAAAGCGCGTTGCTGCAGCAGCTCTGGGTCGCGTTCTGCGCGACCGCAGGCTTCTAGCCTATTGGCTTACGCTTTAGCTCAGTGGCCGGCGGACGGCTTGGCGCCCGGCTTCATCTGGAAGCGGCGGCCGCAATAGGGGCAATCGACCTTGCCGTCGGCCCCCAGATTGAGAAAGACCCGCGGATGGCCCAGCGCACCGCCGCCGCCATCGCAGGCCACGCGCGTTTCCGTTACGTCGATGGTCTCGACAGGCTGCATGGTCGTCGCCATGTTCATGTTCCGCCTACTCCGAGGCCTGGCTAAGGCCCGATGATTTGCCCATTCGCTCGGCGGATGATACCCATTGCCGCCCCGCGATCAACTGTCGAGTGGTTCCATGACGGCTTTCGCCGACCGCAACACCCCTGTCCAGCCCGAAAACGCTATCGAGATATCGGGCCTCACCAAGCTCTACCGCGGCAAATCCGGCGAGAAGCTGGCGCTCGACCATGTCGATCTCGCGGTGCCGCGCGGCAGCCTTTTCGCCCTGCTGGGGCCGAACGGCGCGGGCAAATCGACGCTGATCAACATCCTGGCCGGGCTGGTGCGCAAGACCGAGGGCAGCGCGCGCATCTGGGGCATCGATATCGACGCCCATCCTCGCCAGGCCGCCAGCGCCATCGGGGTGGTGCCGCAGGAGCTGAACCTCGACGCCTTCTTCACCGCGCGCGAGGCACTGGACATCCAGGCCGGCATGTATGGCGTGCCGAAATCTGAGCGCCGCACCGACGAGATCCTGGCCCGCATCGGCCTGACCGACAAGGCGGACGCCTATGCGCGCAGCCTGTCGGGTGGCATGCGCCGGCGGCTGCTGGTCGGCAAGGCGATGGTGCACAACCCGCCGGTGCTGGTGCTGGACGAACCGACCGCCGGCGTCGATATCGAGCTGCGCCAGCAGCTGTGGAACGAGGTGCGCAAGCTGAACCGCGAAGGGGTGACGGTGGTCATCACCACGCATTACCTGGAAGAGGCCGAGGAGCTGTGCGACCGCATCGCCATCATCAATCATGGCAAGCTGGTCGCCTGCGAGAGCAAGGAAACACTGCTGCGCCGAATCGACGGCAAGACGCTGAAGATCACCCTGACCGAACCGGTCGCGGCGGTCCCGCCGGCGCTCAGCCCCTTCGAGCCGGAACTGCAGCAAGGCGGCCGGCTGCTGGTCCTGCAATACCGCCCGAGCCGCACCCGCATCGGCGATATCCTCGACGCGTTGGCCGCCAGCAGACTGTCCGTCGCCGACCTCTCCACCGAGGAGACCGACCTTGAGGATATCTTCCTGCAGCTGACTGCTAGCGGGAATGCCAGCAGCGGGCAGGACCGGCAGCGCAAGCCGGCCACGGCGGCATAAGGGGCCAGGGGGCCAGGATGATGCCGGGGCGACGGCGCATCATGCGGGCATCGGCGCTGCTCCTGCTGTTTGCGATGGGGCTGGGCGTGATGGCGCCGGGCTGCATCCCCGCCATCGGCATTCCGCCGTCCGATATGGTCCAGGCGACGCCGGCCCTGCTGTCGCTGCCCGAACCCGCCAGCGGCACGAAGCACACGCTGGCGCCGCCGCATACGCTGGCCGTCGCAGAGACGCATGGTGCCGCCCGAATGTCCGACGGAGTGGAACTGCCCTATGTGCAGTGGCGGCCGACCCTCCGCCCGGTCGAAGGCGTGATCGTCGCTCTGCATGGCTTCAACGATTACCGCAATGCCTTCGCCGCTGCCGGGCCGCTGCTGGCGGCATCCGGCCAGGCGGTCTTTGCCTATGACCAGCGCGGCTTCGGCCTGAATCCGCATCCCGGCAGCTGGAGCGGAGTCGGGCGCATGACCACCGACCTGTCGCAGATGACGGAGCTGGTGCGCGCGCAATATCCGGGCAGGCCGGTCACGCTGCTGGGGGTGAGCATGGGCGGCGCCGTCGTGCTGTCCGCGCTGGCCCAGCCGATCCCGCCATCGGCAGACCGCGCCGTGCTCGTCGCGCCAGCCGTCTGGGGGCGCGCCACCATGCCGTTCTATCAGCGGGCAGCCCTCTGGCTGGGGGCGCATACCGTGCCCTGGATGACCCTGACCGGGCGCGGGCTGAAACGCTGGGCCTCCGACCATCTCGACATGCTGCGCCGGCTGGGCCGCGACCCGCTGGTGGTGAAGGAGACGCGGATCGAGGCGATCTGGGGTCTGGTGAACCTGATGGACGCAGCGCTGGAGGCCGGCCCGCCTGCCACTATACCCAGCCTCATCCTCTATGGACGGCACGACCAGATCGTCCCGGCCGGGCCGCTGTGCCGGCTGCTCGACCGCGACTGGGCGCAGGTGCCGCAGCAGCCGCGCATGGCGCTCTACCCCGAGGGCTGGCACATGCTGCTGCGCGACCTGAACGGCCCTCTCGTGCTGCGCGATATCCTGGCTTGGCTGGACGATGCGAAGGCGCCGCTACCCTCCGGCAGCGAGGCGCCCGGCGCCTGGCCGGACGGCCTGTGCGACCCGAAGCGGCTTGCCGCGCCGGCTTCGTGACCAGGGCCGCGCTTCCCTATTTGCATCGCCCCGCGGTTTCGCCTATGGTGCGCCTCGCAAAACGATGGCCGCCCGCGCTTCGCCCTGTGCTTCGCGAGGCCGGCACCGGATGCACCCGTAGCTCAGCTGGATAGAGTGCTGCCCTCCGAAGGCAGAGGTCACAGGTTCGAATCCTGTCGGGTGCGCCATTTTCCCCGTCATTCAGACCATAACGGCAAACTGGCTGACCAGAGCGTTGCCCAGGACGCGCGCTTCATGGCGCCCGGCCCTGGGCAACCGGCACTGACAGGCTTCAGCCAGCCTTTAATCCCGCTGCTGCCAGGGCGGCTTCGATCGCGGCGGCCTCGCTTTCATGCTCCTGGCTGCTGCGCATCGGGTACACGCCCTTGTAGCAGATGAAATAAGCGAGCGTCAGGCCGGGCTGCCGGTTCTCATGCGCCTCCCCGCCGCCCATTTCGCCGATGGATTGCGGCGCCATACTGCCATCCGGATCGGCATTGGAAAAAAGCCGCTGCCCCGGGCTGTAGGCCAGGGCGACGCCGCGCTGCGGGCCCGGCAACAGATCGCCCGGATCCGGCGGAACATAGCCGGTATAGCTGTGCGAATGCGGCGGCAGCTCGTTCGTCTGCAGCGTAACGCTCGCGTCGCCTGCCGTCTGGCCCAGCGTCCGGTTGCTGAGGCCCGGCCCCTGGCCAATACCCATCACCGCCATGGAACCCAGATTGGGGATGCCGAATGTCTTGTCATTGACGCTGCCGCCGAAATTCCAGCCCAGTATCGTGAAAAGCAGCACATAGGGATCATCGTTCGACGCTGGCATTGGCAGCAGACGGCCATCGCAGGGCAACCAGCCATCCGGCGTGAAGGGCAGACAGGCAAGACGGACTTCCCCGACATAGGCGTCGTCAAGCGACCCGAAGACCTTGCACACGACATCGCCGTCATAGCGCTCAGGGAAATTTCCATTCTGCGCCTGGATGTAGTTCAGCGCCATGGTCGGCATCATATTCTCATGTGCGTCGGCGGTATTGCCGCCGCTGCCGCCGACTGTTGCCAGAAAGCCCGGATCGAACAGTGTCGGCGTGGAGCTAGAGTTTGGCCAGGCGTAGGGGCCAGCGATGCCGGCACTGTTCTGCGCCGCCCACATATAACGGTTCGGATTACTGAAATAGGCGGCACTGCCCCCCGCAAAGGCATCATGCGTATGGTTGGGCATCTGCGGCAGGGTCAGCGACACTGTTTCTGAACCGCCTATATCGCCAAAATTGCGCGGCGAGAGACCCGGCCCCTGCCCCTGGCCAATCGGCACGCGCCCCTGCAGATCGGGCGCCAGGAATATCTGATAGGGTTCGGGCTGGGTGCCATCGCAGATTTCCCAGCCTCTCGGCGCCCAACTACCGGCGAACAGCCGGATTTCGCCATTGTAGCATTCGATCTGGGGTGAATCGCCAGGCGCGCTCATGAGGCTTCTCCTTCGTTTTCCGATGTGGCCTGCCTGGTCGGAAAGGCGCCCTGGTAGCAGATGCAGGCATTCAGCACGAGAAAGGGCTGCATATTGTCATGCGGCTGGCCATAGCCGGCAAAGCCCACCATCTGGGTGCTGAGTGGGACCGTGCTGCCCCCGCCGTAAAGATTGAAGGTCGTGCCGGCAGGGATTGCCCCATTCGCCGTCAGCCGGTTACCAGCGGCACTGACCGACCTGGCATCGTGGCTGTGCGTCGGCATCTGCTTTTCAGAGAGCAGAACACTCTCGAAACCGAAAAGCGTTCCCAGATACTGGGGCGGATTGTTGTTAATCCCCGCAATGGTACGCCCCCGCAAATCCGGCAGAGCGAAGGTGGTACGCCCGTCTCCGCCGAAATAGTTACCGATAAGGACAAACAAGGCTTGCGTGTCCTCGTTGATGGTCAATTTGCGGCCATCGCAGATCGCCCATCCCTGGACCTCATAGTCAAAGGGAAACCACCTTATTTCACCGATATAAGAAGTCATGCACCGTCTCCACAGTACAAATTTATTACAATTCTGTCAGAATTGGTCAGATTTTATAGAATTCGTAAGTTTTATATTTCATTTGCTTTGTTCGATCTAAAGGTTATTTTAACGATCGTCAAATAGACATGCATTGAATTCACTAGATTGATTGAGGGCAGAGCGGTGACCAGCCTGATTTTCGTCGATTCGCGCGTGCCACAGACCGAAACCCTGTTGCGGCACCTGCCGCACGGCGCGCTGGTGTCGCGCATTGGCGTGCAGGAAGACGCGCTGACCCATATTACCGCCCGGCTGTTTGGTGCGGCGGGCATCGACAATCTGATGCTAGTCTCGCATGGCGCGCCGGGCGCGCTGTATCTGGGCGCGACGCCGCTGACAGCAGACCTGCTTGACACGCGCACCGATGCGCTGGCCGCCATCGGCGCCGCTCTGGCGCCGGACGGGCTAATCTCTCTCTATGGCTGCCGTGTCGCGGCGGGTGCTGAGGGTGCTGCCCTGCTGGACCGTCTGGAGGCACTGACCGGCCGTGCGGTTGCTGCCACGGAGAGTCCCGTCGGCCATGCTGACCTCGGCGGCGACTGGACGCTGTTCCGCCGTGATCTTGCGCAGCCCGTGCCGATGCCCTTCGCCGCCGGACTGGCCGGCGAGTTCCGCGCCGTACTGGTGACGCATGATTTTGAAGGGGAAAGCACGAGCGGAAGCAGCCCCAGCATCACCGTCACAGACGATGGCGTAGCGATGCTGTATACAGCTGGAAGCCTTTCTAATAATGAAAATTTCACCATCGGCGATTATATTTATATCGACGATATATTTGATCCAGGTGATCAGGGATTTTCTTTAACAATATCTCGACCGGGGAATATTGTATTCTATGTTACATCATTGAAAATAAGCGCTAATGATTACGGAACCCCGACAATTGTGTTGCTGGATTCCAGTGGCGATCCAATAGATGGAAGCAGTAAAAATATCGACAACATTACAAACGGGGACGTCACTGATCCAGGGAATTTCAAGACATATACATTCAGCAATGCCGAGGCATATGGAATTAAAATTTCCACTGCCCCAGGTGGCGGCGGCGCTGAACTTGCCCTCGACGACTTTATCTTCCAGACCAGCCTGAACGCGGCGCCAACCGTTACCGGCACGTCAGGCACGATCACCGTCACCGAGGATACGGCGGGCACTGTCGATCTGTCGGCCCTGAGTTTCGCGGACAGCGATGGCGACACGCTGACGGTCACCCTGTCGGTGACTTCCGGCAGTTTCAGTACGCCAGTTGATGGGGCCGCTGTCGGGGCAGGTGTCACCGAAACGCTGGTCAATGCCAAGACCATCACGCTGGTTGGCAAGGCGGCAGACATCAACACCTATCTGGATACCGCATCCAACATCAACTATACGGGCGGCACCAATATCGCCGGCAACAATGCGGCGACGATCACGGTCAGTGCCAGCGACGGCACGAACAACCTGTCCTCGAACCCGCAGGTCAAGATCAACATCACCGCGGTGAACGACGCGCCGACAGTGTCGGGCGAACCGGCCACGCTGACCGTCACCGAGGATGCGGAAAGCAATGTCGATCTCTCCAGCCTCACTTTCGAGGATGTGGATGACGACCACATCACCGTCACGCTGAAGGTGGATGCCGGCAGCTTCAGTACGCTGGCCGACGGGGCGGACAGCAGTGTCACCGAGACTCTTCTGCCCGATTCGAAGACCATCACGCTGTACGGAACAGCGGGCGACATCAACTCCTACCTCGATAACGCCAGCAACATCAAATATACCGGTGCCACCAATGCCAGCGGGAATGAGGCCGCGACGCTGACCATCAGCGCGACCGACGGCACGCTCGGCCTTGCCGCTGACAAGCAGGTGAAGATCAACATCACCGCCGTGAACGACGCGCCGGTGCTAGACAATAGCAAATCGCCCAGCTTCGGCACGGCAGCGGAGGATCTGCCCGCGCCGACCAATGGCAACACGGCGAACAGCGTGACGGTCGCCAGCCTGCTGACCGGTGCCGTGACCGATGCCGACAGCGGCGCTGTCGCCGGCATTGCGGTTATCGGCGTCAGCACGCAGGGTACCCTCTATTATTCGATCGATTCGGGTGCGACCTGGGCCTCGGCCGGTACACCCGGCAATTCGGACAGCCTGTTGCTGAATGGGGATGCGCTGCTCTATTTCCGGCCGAACGAGAATGTTGAAGGCGAGATCAGCGACGCCATCACCTTCCGCGCCTGGGACCAGACCAGCGGCTCGAACGGGGCGACGGCCAGCACGGCTGTAGTCAGCGGTCCGACGGCCTTTTCTTTTAATGTCGAATATGTCGCGATCAGCATCACCGGCGAGAACGACGCGCCGACGGTGACGTCCGGCGCGACCGCCAGCTTTGCGGAGAATGGCACCGGCACCGCCTATACGGTGACGGGCAGCGACCCGGATACCGGCGACACGCTGACCTTCGCCATCTCCGGCGGGGCGGATGCCGCGCTGTTCGATATCGACAGCAAGACCGGCGCTATCACCTTCAAGACCGTACCGGACTTCGAGAACCCGGCCGACGACGGCGGAAACAACGTCTATGACATTGAGGTCACGGCCTCGGACGGTACCCTGACCAGCTCGGCGAAGGCGGTGGCAATCACAGTGACCGATGCCAATGAGCCTGCCCTTGTCGATCTGAATGGCGGCGATGCCGGTACGGGCGCCAGCACTGAGTTCACCGAGAATGGCAACGCCCTGACCCTGGTGCCGAATGCCAGCATCTCGGACCTCGACAGCACCAACCTCCTGAAGCTGGATATCAGCCTGACCAATGCGCAGGTCGGCAGCCTGGAAGGGGTTTCGCTGGACGGTTATTCCAATGGCGATGTCGCGAACGGCATCACCATCACCTACACCGACAGCGCGACGATCAGCCTGTCCGGGTCCGGGTCGCTGGCCTCCTACACAGCCCTGCTGAAGGCGCTGCAATACACGAACACCTCCGATGCGCCGGTGCCGGAAACGGTGCGCACCGTCACGGTCACGGCAACCGACGACCAGAACATCACCAGCACCGCGCAGACCATCTCGGTCACGGTGAAGGCGGTGAACGACGCACCTTCGGTCAACGACAAGCTGACCACCGCCACTGTCGCGGAAAATAACCTCGGCACCGTCTATACGGTGACCGGCAGCGACCCGGATACGGGCGACACGCTGACCTTCGCCATCTCCGGCGGGGCGGATGCCGCGCTGTTCAACATTGATGGCAAGACCGGCGCCATCACCTTCAAGACCGCCCCGGACTTCGAGAACCCGTCCGATGACGGCAAGAACAATGTCTATGACATCAAGGTCACGGCCTCGGACGGCACGCTGACCAGCAGCGCACAGGACGTCACCATCACCGTGACCGACGACAATGACGCGCCGACCCTGGCGGCCAACAAGGGGGCCAGCGTCGAGACCGGCCAGACGGTGAAGATCACCACCGCGATGCTGAACGAGGGCGACCAGGATGATGACGGGGCGGACCTCACCTACACGTTGGAATTCGACCCCGAAGGCGGCGACCTGCTGCTGAGCGGCGTCACCCTGGCCGAGGGCGATCACTTCACCCAGCAGGACATCGACGATGGCAAGCTGAGCTTCAAGGCCGGCACGACCTCCGGCAGCTTCGGCTTCAGCTTCGACCTGGCGGATGACGACGACGCCTCCCTGAACGGTCAGGAATTCACCATCACGGTCATGACCCCGGCACCCGATACGCCCGCGACGCCGCCGATTGTGGTGACGCCGACGACCCCGACGACGCCGGGCACTGGCGGGACCGGCAATCAGGCAGAGACGATCACCAACAATGGCTCGACCCCGGGCTCGGCCGCGATCGTGCAGAACACCAACAATAACGGCAATGTCGTCACCGCGACCCTGCCGGGCAACACCACCATCCGTTCCGAAGGACCGACGCAGGCGCAGACCAAGACCGACGCGCTGACCAGCCTGGTGACCTCGATTCAGGTACGCGGGTCCACCTCGGAGACGCAGCTGGTCGGTGGGGCGCAGACCTATCTGACCAACCTCGCGCAGACCACCACGCTGGACGTGCGGACCATCATTCCGACGACCACCGCCTCCTCGCTGTCCTCGCCGATCATCATCACCGGCACCAGTGCGGCGGAGGGGTCCACCCAGTCGGAGGCCTTCGTCATCGACCTGCGCAGCCTGCCCTCGGGCACCAACCTGCAGCTCGACAATATCGAGTTCGCCTCGATCATGGGGTCGGCCACCATCACCGGCGGTGCTGGCCAGAACTATGTCGTCGCGGACGAGAACAGCCAGTACATCATGCTGGGAGAGGATGACGATTATATCGATGGCGGTGCCGGTGACGACACGGTGGGCTCGGCCGGCGGCAATGACACGCTGCTCGGCGGGGCGGGCAATGACTCCGTCTTCGGCGGCCTGGGCGATGACAGCCTGGATGGCGGCACCGGCTTCGACACGCTGGACCTGACCGGCGGCGGTGCCAACTGGGCGCTGGGCGGCATGAATGGCGACACGGTCATGGGCGGCGCCGGCAATGACGAGCTGCGCGGCGGCAAGGGCCATGATTCCATCACCGGCGGGGCCGGCGATGACGTGCTCTATTCCGGCTTCGGCAACGACACGCTGACCGGCGGCGACGGCGCGGATGTCTTCATCCTGCGGGCCTATGACGCGGCTTTCGCCGATGCCGTCCTCACCGCAACCGTGACCGACTTCCAGCAGGGCACGGACCATATCGCCGTAGAGAATGCGACGCTGGCGGAACTGCAGGCGGCCATCGCCAGCCAGACCGTGACGGAGACCGGCGTGGTGATCGAGGTCGCAGGCGCAACCCTAACCTTCCTCGGCATCACACAGCTCACAACCGCCGATATCGACCAAGCCTTCTACGCCTGACCAGGCACGCCCTTCTATCGCCGATAGGAGGGCGCGCTCTTCCCGTCTGGAGCAAAGAAAGCCTCAAAGTGCTTACCGCCAGGACCTTGCCCTGTTGGTAGCAAGCACAGGCTTTGCCGGAAACATCTCCGTTACCATCGCCCAGAAGGAAGGCAGGGTCGGCGCCTCGTCGAGGCTGCGCACCCCGAAAATCTACCTGATGCCCTGCGTGGCGCTGACCCAGTCCGAAGGATCGGTCATGATCTTCGCTGAGAGTTCCATCGCCACCGGCCTGATCCTGCTGGCCATCGCGCTGATGGGGTTTACCTTTCACTGCGAGATGCGCCGCCGCTCGGCGCGCCGACGTCAATTTTCCTGACTGGAGGATTTAGAGAATGGCTGAAAAAATCGGTTTCATCGGCCTGGGCGTGATGGGCAATGGCATGGCCCGCAACCTGCTGAAGGCAGGCTTCGACGTGACAGTATGGACCCGCGACGCGGCGAAGGCGGAAACCTTCAAGGGCCTGGGTGCCTCGACCGCTGCCACACCAAAGGCGCTGGCCGCTGCCTGCAAGCTGGTGATCTCCTGCGTGCCCGATGCCGCCGCCGTGTACGAGATCGCGTTGGGCGAGGACGGGCTTGCGGCAGGTGGCTGGCAGGGTGGGCTGCTGGTCGATTGTTCGACCATCGCCCCGTTCGAGGCGCAGGAGATCGCCACCTCCCTGAAAGAGGCGGGCGCCGATTTCCTGGACGCGCCGATCAGCGGCGGCAAGAAGGGCGCGGACGAGGGCACGCTGACCATCATGATCGGCGGCGAGGAAGCCGTGGTGGCGCGCGCGCAACCCGCCTTCGCGGCGATGGGCAAGAACATCCACCATGTCGGTCCGCAGGGCGCCGGGCAGGCACTAAAGGCCTGCAATCAGTTGATGGTGGCAGTGAATCTGATGGGCGTGTGCGAGGCGGTTGCCATCGCCCGCGCCGCCGGCATCGACCCGAAGGTGATGCGCGAGGTGGTTTCCACCGGCACCGGACGCAGCGGTGTTCTGGAAGGCCACGGGCTGCGCTATCTGGAGGGCACGCTGCAGGGCGGCTTCCGCGCCGCGCTGATGAAGAAGGACCTCGGCATCGCCACCGCCGTCGGCGCGCATTACGGGCGTTATCAGCCGGCGACCGGCCTCGCCCACCAGCTGATGACCGGCCTGTGCAATGCCGGTCATGCCGATCTCGACAATGCGGCGCTGGGCCTGCTCTACGACAAGCTGAACGGATGGCAGGAAGACGCCTCGTGACGCATTGCTTCCCGGTATCCGCGCTGCGCGGCCGACCTGTCGGCCAGCGGCATCGAGCTGCCGGACAATGTGATCCGCGACATTGATGAGGCGGCAAGGAGCGTCAGCCTGCCTGGCCTACTCACCGAAGCCTCCGCCACCGGCTGAGGGGAGCATGGCCGATCACTCCCTTTTGCAGCGAGCGTCCTGACCAGTCTCTAAGGGGCCGCCAGCCGGCGTACCGCGCGCCGGACCAGTTCCGGGGCGTCCCTGTCATTCAGGCGCCCGCCGCTCATGAACACGCCATCGAAGAACAGCGCGATCCGCATGGCCTGTTCGTCGGCGTCAGTGCCTCCCTGTCCGGCGCAGAGCAGGGAGAGCCGGCGGAACATCTCCGCCTTGTGGGCGCGCGCGACGATGCGCGCCGGATGGCTTTCGTCCGCATATTCCGCCGCCAGATTGAGCTGCGGACAGCCGCGATAGCCGTCGCGCCGCACCCGATTGCCGATCCACAGACTCAGCCGGTCCAGCGCCTCCAGGCCGGACGCATCGCCGACGACCGCATCCCATTGCGCCCAGAACTCCGCGTCTTCCTTCTGCAGGAAGGCCTCGATCAGCGCGTCCTTGGTCTCGAAATGCCGGTAGATCGTCGTCTTGGCGATGCCGGACTCCGCCACGATCTGCTCCATGCCGACGGCGCGCACGCCATTGCGATAGAACAGCCCCGAGGCCGTTTCCAAGATCTGCGTCCTTACCCGGTCCGACCGGCTTTCTTGTCTTGCGTCAGGATTTGCCTTCGCCATGCGCTGATATTGACCGCGATACCGATCAGTGTCATTTTCAATCTCGATACTGATCGGTAGCGATTAAGGAAGTGACTTTCATGGACGGGAAAACCATCGCGGTGCTGGGGGCAGGCGGCCATACCGGCCGCTTCGTCGTGGCGGAGCTGGAGCGGCGCGGCGTGACCGTTCGGCCCTTCACCCGCAGCAGCCATTTCACGCCCATCGGGCGCGAGGAAACGCCCTGCGCGGTGCTCGATTTCTCGCAGCCGGACGATCTGGCGCGCGCCCTGGCGGGAGCCGATGCCGTGATCAACTGCGCCGGTCCCTTCCTCGACACCGCCGAACCGGCCGTGGAGGCGGCGATCCGTGCCGGCATCCCCTATCTCGACCTCGCCGCCGAACAGGTGACCGCGCAACGGCTGTTCGAACGTTATGACGCACCGGCGCGCGCGGCTGGCATAACCATCCTGCCCGCCATGCCTTCTTCGGCGGGCTGGCGGACCTTCTCGCATCATCACTGGTTCGGCCGGCGGAGGTTGTCGAACGGATCGACATCGCGGTGGGGCTGGACAGCTGGCACCCGACATCGGGCACGCGCCTGACCGGCAGGAAGAACACTTATCAGCGTTTGATCGTGCGCGACCATCAGCTGGTCGCCGTGCCCACGCCGCCACCCGCGACCGACTGGGATTTCCCCGCGCCGCTCGGGGCACAGCCCGTCACCTGCGTGCCGCTCAGCGAAATCATCCTGATCGCCCGGCATCTGAAGCCTGCCGCGATGACCAGCTATATGAACCTGAAGCCGCTCGCCGACCTGAAGGCCGCGGACAGCCCCGCCCCTGAAGCGGTCGATTCCCGTGGCCGGTCCTCGCAATCCTTCGTTCTGGATGTCCGTGCGACAATATCGGGGGAAACCCGCCGTGCAACGGCTGCCGGACAGGATATCTACGCCGTGTCGGCGCCCCTGATTGTCACCGCCTGTCTTCGCCTGCTGGAAGCGAACCAGCCACCCACCGGCGTTCGCGCGCCCGGCGAGCTGTTCGACGCCCGGTCCTTCCTGGCCGCGCTCGCCCCCGATATCGAGGTTCGGTACGGGTAATTAACAGGCGGCGGGATATCACACCGCGCGGTTGGCCGTCGCCAGCACGCCGCCGATGCCGATGAAGGTGGCGCCGGCCGCGCGGTTCACCATTTTCCCGTGGCGGTAGAGCCAGGGCGCGATGAGTTGCCCTCCCCATCTTTCTTTACTATCAGCGCATAAGCAGTTGGAAAACTTAAGATTGCGCCAGCGGTCAACTCAACACTGGTTTGCAACGAAAGGCCAATAAATGGCGTAACTCCAAATCCAATTACAGCAACAACGAAAAATTTGCCGTAACTTCGCCAAAAGAATTTATCTCTTATAGCAGACATACATACCCCCAAATATTTTATTGAAAAATAAATAATTATCGGCGAAATCTCTATATTAATTAAACAAGGATTCCCATAACTCCATAATGATTGGAAATGCTTCTTCGACACGATTCCAGCCCCACCCCCCTGACGCCATACCAATTACAGAGGTGCCTAAGCCGCCCGTTTCAACCACAACAAAGCCATCCACTACAATTACAGCAATTCCAAATACTGCCATTCCTAGGGTTTCTGCATATTTTTTTTCTCTATCTCCAGCCACGGCATCCGAGTTGGAGGGTTTTCTTGCTCTGACATCACAAGAAACCCTTTCTAAGACGGTAATCCATTCAGAAAAGAGGCCTACATTGATGTCGTTTGGAAACTGAGGCGATTTCGCAACAGATGACTCCAGAAGAGCCACCGTCGCATCGGCAGCTCCGAAACGACGAAGCCAGTCTTCTTCAAAATTGATGAATTCTTCTATAGATAGTGAATTTAATTGTTGGCGATCTGGATATCCATTATCCTTAATCAAAACATCAAAATTACTAGGTAAAGAGTCAAGTTTGGCTACTCTTATTGCCCCACAACTCACCGCGCTAATTGTAATTATATCGTTATTGTTAAGACTATCTTTTGCGAGCAAAGATGAAATTACATTAACGTCACTGACGACATCAACGGGATAAAAGCGCGCCGATTGTTTAACCTGGGATTGAGCAGGGGTCACGATGCAAATCACACAGATCAAAACCATAGCCGCGCATATTTTCATATGCCCCTCCACAAAGCATGGCTCTTACGATATTAAACTTACCTATTGTAAATTAGGTTTATATAATATTTATCTTGTGTCAAGCTGAAGGCGACCTTCTAGGGAAGGGTCACACCGCGCGGTTGGCCGTCGCCAGCACACCACCGATGCCGATGAAGGTGGCGCCGGCCGCGCGGTTCACCTTTTTCCCGTGACGGTAGAGCCAGGGCGCGATGCGTTGCGCCGCGCCGGCCAGCACCAGCTCGTAGAGGAATTCCACCACCGCGAAGGTGCCGCCCAGGATGACGAACTGCAACGGCAGCGACACGCCGGGCACCATGAATTGCGGCAGGAAGGCCGCGAAGAAGATCAGCGCCTTCGGGTTCGAGGTGGCGACCAGAAAGCCTTGCAGAAACAGCGCCGCCGGCCCTTCCCGCCGCCCGCCGCTATCCGGCAGGTTCTCCGCCCGCACCGGGGCGGTCACCGGGGCGCGCCAGGTACGAATGCCGAGATAGACGAGATAGGCGGCGCCCAGCCATTTCGCAATGGTGAAGGCCTGTTCCGATGCCGCCAGCAGCGCCCCCAGCCCGGCCATCGATACCGCGATCAGCAGCAGGAAGCCCGCGACACCGCCCAGCAGCGTGGCGACCGACCGGCGCAGCCCGAAGCGCATGCCATGGGTCAGCGCCAGTAGCCCGTTCGGCCCCGGCGTCAGCGACAGGCCGAACGCTGCCACCAGATAGATCAGCCAATGGTCGAGCGTCATCCCCGGCGTCTCCCCCTCGCAAACCTCAAGCGCGGCCAATCACAGCATAGCCGCCGGCATCGCGGTAGATGTCCAGCACGCATGTGCCGTCCGCGCCGGACAGGGTGAGCGATGTCATGCCTTCGGTATCCAGCTCCGGCGCGGACAACAGGTCAGCCGGCAGCCGCATCGGCTCCTCCGCCAGCCACGCCACCTCCGGGAACCGCATCGGCAGTGCGGTGAAGGCGGCATTGCGCGAACGCACCGCCCCCTCATCATCGGCCAGCGCGACAGGTGCTGACATGCTGTCCAGCACCGCCTCGAAGCGCAGCCGGGTCAGGCTTTCCCGGTCCAGCTGCAGGCGCAGCGCGCGGGCGGTGACTGCCTCCAGTGCCAGACTGGCAAGCGACGCCAGCAATTTCTGCTCCTGACTTCCGAAGGACTGACGCGGCTCCGGCGAGAGCAGGCAGACGGTGCCGATGGCATAGCCGCTGGGCAGCCAGACCGGCGCGCCGGCATAGAAGCGCAGGTACGGCGCCCCGGTGACGACCGGGTTGTCATGGAAGCGCTCGTCCCTGCTGGCATCCAGAACGACGAAGGCGTCGCGGCCATGGATGGCATGCCCGCAGAAGGAGACCTCACGCGGGGTCTCCGGCACCCCAAGCCCGACCCTGGCCTTGAACCACTGCCGGTTTGCGTCGATCAGGCTGACCAGACAGGTCGGCACATCGAACAGCGCCTGGCCCAGTGTCACGATCTTCTCGAAGGCCTCTTCCGGCGGCGTGTCCAGCAGGCGCAGCTCGTGCAGGGCGGCCAGCCGGAACTCCTCATCGGCGGGTATCGCTGGTGGCTGCATGCGAAAGCCCTCCCCCCTTACGACCAGACTGCGAAACAGGAATGGATCAGACACACGCGAATCTGGTCGTTGGCGAAGGGCAGGACAAGCTGCTCGAACGGCAGGCTCCTGTCGCCCAGCCGCACGACCCCGCGCCGGCAATCCGGCTGGCGCGCATGGCGCACGCCATGAAACACATTCACGATGGTCCCGCGCGTTGTCAGATGCGAGACCTTGGAGAAAGCGCGCCCTGCCTCGCACTGCGGGAACAGCATGCGCACCTCCCGGCCGACGAAGCGGAACACCGGCTCCGCATCGCCGCCGGGCAGCACCGCGCTCACCGTACTGTCCGCTGAGGTCACCGGCGAGAAGGCGTTATAGACACCGAGATGCGGCATGAGGCGCGGCCCGCGCAATTCGCACCAGTGCCGGTGGATTTCGCGCAGTTCAGGGGCAACGATATCGACCCATTTGATCATCGGTTTGATTTTATTCCTGAAATGCCTCTCCCCGGCAAGAACGATCCCGGTTGAAACTTGATCCAGGTCAAGGTTCATGGCGGTCGGTGGCGTTAAATTCGCGCCATGATGACGCCCGATCTTCTCGCGAAATACGACCAGCCGGTGCCGCGCTACACCAGCTATCCCACGGCGCCGCATTTCCATGCCGGCATCGACGCGGCAGCCTATGGGTCCTGGCTGGAAGCGCTCGACCCGGCACAGCCGCTGTCGCTCTATTTCCATGTCCCGTTCTGCGACAGCCTGTGCTGGTTCTGCGGCTGCCACACCCGCGTGGTGAACCGCTATGAGCCCGTCGCCACCTATTTCGAGCTGCTAAAGCAGGAAATCGCGCTGGTTGCCAAACGGCTGGGACCGGGCCGCACGGTCAGCCACATGCATTTCGGCGGCGGATCGCCCACCATGCTGATCCCCGACGATATCCGCCGGCTGGGCGATTTCGTCTGGGGCCTGTTCAACAAGGCGCCGGATGCGGAAGTGGCCGTGGAGATCGACCCGCGCGGTCTTTCCTACGAGACGGTGCGCGCCTTCGCCAGCATCGGCGTGAACCGCGCCAGCATCGGCGTGCAGGATGTGAACCGCCAGGTACAGGAGGCGGTGAATCGCATCCAGCCGCTGTCCAGCACGGCCGAAGCCATGGCCGCCCTGCGGGCCGAAGGGGTGGACCGCATCAATATCGACCTGATGTACGGCCTGCCTTTCCAGACGGTGTCCCGCGTGCTGCACACGGTGGAGTGCATCCTGCCGCTGCGACCGGACCGACTGGCGGTGTTTGGCTATGCCCATGTGCCGCACATGAAGCCGCACATGAACCTGATCCCCGGCCACGCCCTGCCCGGCCGCGATGAGCGCTTCCGCCAGCAGCAAGCGATCGCCGACCTTCTGGTTGAAGCGGGCCATGTGCGCATCGGCCTCGATCATTTCGCGAAGGACAGCGACCCGCTGGTGGCGGCGCTGCGGGAAGGCAGGCTGCACCGCAACTTCCAGGGCTATACCGTCGATCCGACGGAGATGCTGATCGGCTTCGGCGCCTCGGCCATCGGTGCCCTGCCACAAGGCTATATCCAGAACGTCACGGCGATGCCGGAATACCGCAAGGCCATCGGCGAGGGCCGGCTGCCGGTCGCGCGCGGCATCGCACTGTCCGCCGAGGACCGGCTGCGACGCGCCATCATCGAACAGATCATGTGCCATCTGCGCGTCGATCTGGCGGCGATGCAGCGCGACGCAGGCCTTTCCCTGGATCTGAGCGGAGAGCGCATGGCGCTTGAGACGCTGGCGGCGGACGGGCTGGTACAGATCGAAGGCGAGATACTGACCGTGCCGGAAGAGGCGCGGCCACTGCTGCGCAGCGTCGCCTGCGTGTTCGATGCCTACCTCGCCACCGGCAAGGCGAAGCATTCGCGCGCCGTCTGACTTTGCCCCCGAGCAGGCTTGCCGCTATATCTGCGGCATGAGCGAGCCGAAAAAGCCCATCACCATCCATGTCGATGCCGACGCCTGCCCGGTGAAGGCGGAAATCTACCGCGTTGCGGAGCGCTATGGCGTGCCCGTCATCATCGTCGCCAACGATTATATCGCCGTGCCGCCCAATCCGCTGTTCCGCCGCGTCGTCGTCGATGACGGATTCGATGCCGCCGACAACTGGATCGCCGAAAATGTCGGCACCGGCGATATCGTGGTCACCGCCGACGTGCCACTGGCCAGCCGCTGCGTGAAGGCTGGTGCCACGGTCATCGGCCCGAACGGCAAGCCGTTCAGCGAGGCCGCCATCGGCATGGCGCTGGCGACCCGCAACCTGATGACCGATCTGCGCGCCGCCGGCCAGGTCACCAGCGGCCCCCGGCCCTTCTCCGCGAAGGACCGTTCCAGCTTCCTCTCGGCCCTCGATCTGGCGATCAACCGGCTGCGCCGCGCCGGTCATGCCTGAAACTGTTTTCGGTTAAGGCGGCCTTAACCTCTTCCTGTCATAACTAGTGATGAAAGCGGCGCCGTTTTGCTTTGACCTGCAGCCGGCGCCATCGCCCCGATACCGATTCCCCAGATCGAAGGTCTGCATCGACCGTGACGGAATTCATCCTGTCATTCCCGCAAGGCGCCATGCTGAACGGTAGCCACGATGCAGCCCTGGTTGCATTGTCGGTGCTGGTCGCGGCACTGGCCTCCTATACGACGCTGACGCTGTCGCAGCGTATCGTCGCCTCGGCGAAGGGCGGGTTGTGGCTGGGCGTCGGTGCGCTCTCGATGGGCACTGGCATCTGGTCGATGCATTTCATCGGCATGCTGGCCTTCGACCTGCCGATCCCGCTGGGCTACGACCTCGGGCTGACGCTGCTGTCGCTGGTGATCGCCACGGCCCTGTCGGGCTTCGCGCTGATGCAGATCCGCAGCCCGGAACTGCCGATGCGCCGGCTGCTGACCGCCGGCGTGCTGATGGGGCTGGCCATCGCCGCGATGCATTATGTCGGCATGGCGGCCATGCTGATGGCCCCCGGCATCGTCTATCAGCCGGTCTATTTCGCGCTGTCCGTCGTTATCGCCATCGCTGCCGCGACTGCCGCCCTCTTTATCGCCTTCCACCTCAGCCGCCATCCGCACGGCCCGCTGCTGCTGTACCGGCTTGTCGCCGCCGGCATCATGGGGCTGGCCATCGCCAGCATGCATTACACCGGCATGCTGGCCGCCAACTTCCCGTTTGGCAGCATCTGCCTCGCCGCAGGCGACGACGCCCAGCCCTGGCTGGTCTGGACGGTCGCCATAACCTCCATCGTGGTGCTGGGCGGCACGCTGATCGCCGCCCTGTTCGACAGCCGGTACGAGGTCACCACCAACACGCTCAACGAATCCCTGCAGCAGGCGAATGAGGAGCTGATGCAGCTGGCGCTGACCGACCAGCTGACCGGTCTCGCCAACCGGTTCGTGCTGGTGGAGCGGCTTGAGCGTATTCTCGGGCGCTGCGCGCAGATCGGCGAAAGATGCGCCGTCCTGTTCATCGACATGGACAATTTCCGGCTGATCAATGCCTCGCTCAGCCATGCCGCCGGCGACGAAATCCTGCGGCAGCTGGCAGCGATTCTGCAGCAGAATTTTCCCGATGCCGGCGTCATCGCCCGCTTCAGCGGCGACAAGTTCGTCGTGGTGATCGAAAACCCCGGCGAGAATGCGCTGCTGATCCAGCATATCGACCAGTTCCGCAAGCGGCTCTGGCAGCCTCTTGTCCTGAGGGAGCGCGAGGTTGCGATCACCGTCAGCATCGGCATCACCGTCTTTCCCGCTGCCGAAGGCGACGCCAAGGCGCTGATCGGCCAGGCGGAAAAGGCGATGTACGAGGCCAAGGCGGAAGGCAGCAACCGCTTCCGCTTCTTCGAGAAGGCCATGCATGAGGCGGCGAACCGTGAGTTCGACCTGCTGCACGATCTGCGCCATGCCTTCGCCGAGGGCGGGCTGGAACTGTTTTTGCAACCCAAGGTCTGTGCCCGCGTCGGCGCCATACGCTCGGTCGAGGCGCTGATCCGCTGGAACCACCCGACGCGCGGCCTGCTGCTGCCCGGCGAGTTCCTTGGCATCGCGGAGCGGTTCGGCCTGCTGGGCGAGCTGGAAAGCTGGACCCTGACGGAGGCCTGCCGGATTCTGAGCATCTGGCGCGCCAGCGGGTCGCTGCAGCGCAATCTCAGCCTGGCCGTGAATATTTCGCCCCTGCAGTTCCGCGATCCCGGCTTCGTCGACAGGGTGCTGCGCATTGTCCGGGACTATGATGTGGGACCGGGCAAGCTGATCCTGGAGATCACCGAGCATTCCGCCATGCACGACCCGCTGGCGGCGGCGGCGGCGATGCGCCGGCTGACGGAGGCTGGCATCAGCTTCTCCATCGATGATTTTGGCACCGGCCATTCCTCGCTGGTGCAGCTGAAGCGCCTGCCCTTCGCGGAGCTGAAGATCGACCGCAGCTTCATCACCGATATCGCGCACAATGGCGAAGACCGGCAGATTGTCGAGGCCATCGTGCTGATCGCGCGGCAGTTCGGCCTGCGCGTGGTCGCGGAGGGTGTGGAGCACAAGGAGACGGCCACGCTGCTGGCCGACCTCGGCATCGATCTGCTGCAGGGCTTCGGCATTGCGAGACCGATGCCCTGCAGCCAGTTCGAGGCGATGGCCCTGGCGGCCTAGCGAAAAGCTAGCGCCGCTGGTCGAAGCGGCGGCCGACCAGGGCAGCGGCGATATTCACCTTCTGGATGTCGATGGCACCGCCGGCAATGCCCCAGCCCCAGCCATCGCGCATCTTCTGTTCCATCGGATATTCGCGCGAATAGCCATAGCCGCCCATCATCTGCACGGCGCTGCCGGTGACCTCGCGCACCATCTCGTTGGCGAAGCATTTGGCGATGGAGCTTTCGCGGATCGAGGGCAGGCCGTTCTGCGCATTAATCACGGCGCGGTAGAGCAACAGGCGCGCGGCATCCACCTTCATCGCCATCTCGGCGAGGCGCAGCTGCACCGCTTGGAAATCGACAATGGGCTTGCCGAACTGCTTGCGCTCCTGCGTGTAGTCCAGCACGTAGTCGAGCGCGCTCTGCGCGATGGCCAGGCTCATGGTGGCATTGCCGCAGCGTTCCAGGTCGAACGCCTCCATCAGCTTGCGGAAGCCGCCGGCCGGCACGATCATGTTGGAGACCGGCACCTCGACATTGTCGAAATACATGTCGGCGCTGGTGATGCCGCGGAAGCCCATATGCCGCTCGCGCTTGCCAAAGCTGAAGCCCTTGCGCTCCTTCTCCACCAGCACGGCGCCGATGCCCTTCGCCCCCGGCTCGTCCGAAAGGCGGCAATAGACGACATAGGCATCCGCATGCCCGGCGCCGGAACACCAGCGCTTCTGGCCGTTGATGACGATCTTGTCACCCTCGATACGGCCGCGCGTGGTGAGGTCGGTCAGCGCGCTGCCGGCATCCGGCTCCGACATCGAGACGGCGACGATCATCTCGCCGGCGCAGACCTTCGGGATGATGCGCTGGCGCAGCTCCTCCGGCGCGAAATGCGCGATGGCGAGAATCGGGCCGAAGCAGGATTCGAACACCGGAAAGGCGACGGCGGGCGACACCTTGGCCATCTCCTCCAGCACCAGCACGGCATCGAAATGCGTCATGCCGACGCCGCCATATTTCTCGTCAATGTTCACGCCCAGCAGGCCGAGTTCGGCATAGCGCTTCACCACGTCATGGCTTGGCGGCTCGTCCTCCTCCTCGACCTTGCGGGCGATCTCGACCAGCTCGGTCGTGGCGAAGCGACGCACCGTGTCGCGCAGCTTTTCCTGCTCTTCGGTCAGCGTGAAATCCATCCGGGTTTCCTCTTTTTTGCGTTTTTTTGCAGCTTCAGAGCCGAAGCATTTTTCCAGGGTTCATGATGTTGTTCGGGTCGAGCGCTTTCTTCACGGCACGCATCATGTCCATCTCGACCTCGGACTTGTACAGCTCCGCCTCCTCGCGGCGCAGCCGGCCGAGGCCATGTTCGGCGCTGATCGAGCCGTCCATCTCCGCCACGATGTCGTGGACGATGCGGTTCACCTTCTCGCGCTCGGCGGCGAAGGCGCCGCCGTCCCAGTCCTTCGGGGCAATCGGGTTGTAGTGGATGTTGCCGTCGCCGACATGGCCGAAGCCGCAGGGGCGGATGCCGGGATAGGCCTTCTCCAGCGCTGTATCGGCGCGCTCAATGAATTCCGCGATGCGCGACAGCGGCACCGAGACATCATGCTTGATGCCCACACCGGTCAGCTTCTGCGCCTCGGCCAGCTCCTCGCGGATCGCCCACAGCCTCTTCGACTGGTCGCCGGACGCAGCGATCACCGCGTCGGGCACCAGCTCCTGCTCGATGGCCTCGGCCAGCGCTTCCTCCAGCGACTCCTTCAGCGAGCCGGGGGCGCCCTGCCCGGTCACCTCGGTCAGCACATACCAGGGATGGATTTCGGCCAGCGGGTCTTCATGGCCATCCAGCGCGTCGAAAACGAAGTCGAGGCAGTTGCGCTGCAACAGCTCGAAGCTGGTCACCTGCTCGCCCAGCCGGCTGCGCATCAGCCCCAGCAGCTTCACCGCCGCATTGGGGTCGGGCACGGCGACGAAGGCGGTCTGACTCTCGCGCGGCTTCGGGAACAGCCGCAGCACGGCCGCCGTGATGATGCCGATGCAGCCCTCGCCGCCGATGAACAGCTGCTTCATGTCGAAGCCGGTATTGTCTTTGCGCAAGCCCCGCAGCCCGTTCCAGACGCGCCCATCGGGCAGCACCACTTCCAGCCCCAGCACGAGGTTACGGGCATTGCCATAGCGCAGCACCTGGGTGCCGCCGGCATTGGTCGAGAGGTTGCCGCCGATCTGGCAGGAGCCTTCAGCGCCGAGGCTGAGCGGAAACAGCCGATCCATCTCCGCCGCCTTGTCCTGGATCGTGGTCAGCACCACGCCCGCTTCCACCGTCATGGTGTCGTTCAGCGTATCGACCGCGCGGATGCGGTTCATCCGGGCGGTGGAGACCACCACCTCCAGCCCGCCCGCATGTGGCTGCCCGCCGCCGGTCAGGCCGGTATTGCCGCCCTGCGGCACGATGGGCACGCCGGCTGCGGCGCAGAGCTTCACGATCTCCGCGACCTCCGCGGTCGAGGCCGGGCGCAGCACCAGTGGCGTGTCGCCCCGCCAGCCATCGCGCCAGGACACGCAATAGGGCTCCATATCAGCCGGATTATCGATATAGCCGGCCGGGCCGACGATTTTCTTCAGGCGGTCCAGAATATCGGCGGTCGGTTTGGTCATGCGCTCGCTTTCTTCATCGGCGGCAAAGGTTCTTCGGCGCGGGGCTGCAGGGGCGGGCTGTAGAGCACGATCAGCTTCAGCGTCTTCTCCCCGATCACCTTCACCGCATGCATCACACGCGGCGGAATGCGGATGACGGTGCCCGGCCCGCAGACCTGCATCGGGTCGTCACCCAGCGTCACCTCGCATTCGCCTTCCAGCACGAAGATGATCTGGTGTTCGTCGGCATGGTCGTGCGGGTCGGCGGTACCGCCGGGTTCCAGCTCGCCCAGGATCATCTCGAAGCTGCCGCAGAAATCGCGCTCCACCAGCCGCACATTGCGGGTGCGCGAATGGCCCGGCGGCGCGTAGGCCGCCAGCTCCGAGAGATGTTCGATCAGTTTCATGGTTTCCTCCCGGCTCTTTCTTGTTCTGCGCGCCGATTGTAGCGCCTGTCCTGTGGGGGACAACCGCGACAAGCCACGCACGACCGGCGGTTTTCTTTCCCTTGCCGGCGATGGCGGCTATCGTAGGCGCAAAATAATGTCGGGAGGAATGACATATGCGCATAGGAAGCGGCGCCGGTTTCGGGGCCGACCGTCTGGAGCCGGCCTTGCGGCTGATCGAACAGGGGCGGCTGGACTGGATCGGCTTCGAATGCCTGGCCGAACGCACGCTGGCGCAGGCCCAGACCGCCCGCGCCGCCGATCCCGCCAAAGGCTATAACCGCTATCTGGAAGCCCGGCTGCGGGCCTGCCTGCCGGCCATGGCGAAGAACGGCACGCGCCTGATCACCAATATGGGGGCGGCCAATCCGGCCGCGGCGGCGCGCGCGGCAGCTAACTTGAGCGGGGCCGGCGGGCCCACCATCGCCTATGTCGAGGGTGACGATGTGCGCCACCTGATTGCAGCGGACACACGGCTGGCCGATACCGGCGGCACGGTTGCCGATGTCGGCAAGCCGGTCATCTCCGCCAACGCCTATCTCGGCATCGAGCAGATCCTGCCAGCGATCGACAGCGGCGCGGCCATCGTCATCACAGGACGCGTCGCCGACCCGTCGCTGTTCCTGGCGCCGCTAGCCCATAAATATGGGTGGGCGCTGGACGACTGGGCGCGGCTGGGCGGCGGCACGCTGGTCGGCCATCTTCTGGAATGCGCGGCGCAGGTCACCGGCGGCTATTTCGCCGACCCCGGCTACAAGGATGTGCCGGGCGTCGAGGATGTCGGCTTCCCGCTGGCCGAGGTGGATGGCGACGCGACAGCGATCATTACCAAGCTGGATAGCGATGGCGGGCTGGTCGATGCGCGCACGGTGAAGGAACAGGTACTGTACGAGGTGCATGATCCGGCCCGCTATCTGACGCCGGACGTAACCGCGGATTTCTCCGGCGTTGCCCTGCGCGAGGACGGCCGCAACCGGATCGGCCTGTCCGGCGCCTCCGGCAAAGCGCGGCCGGACACGCTGAAGGTCACGGTTGCCTTCGATGGCGGTCTGATCGCCGAGGCCGGCATCTCGTATGCTGGGCCGGGGGCGGCAGACCGGGGGCGGCTTGCCGCCGACATATTGCGCCACCGGCTGCGCGATATCGCGGAGCTGCGCATCGACATGATCGGCGTTGCCGCGCTGCACGCCTCGGCAGAATCGGTGCGGCGCAACGCGCCCAGCGGATCGGCGGATGTGCGCGTCCATGTCACCGCCCGCACCGAGGACCGGGACATTGCCGACCGTGTGCTGTGGGAGGTGGAAGCGCTCTATACCTGCGGGCCGGCAGGTGGCGGCGGCGTGCGCGGCGAGGTGCGGCGCAGCTTCACCACCCATGATGCCTATATCCCGCGCGATGCCATCTCGATCCGCACGGAGGTGATCCGGCCATGAACAGCAGAATTGTCCCCCTGCGCGCACTGGCCCATGCAAGGGCCGGCGACAAGAACAACACCTCCAACATCGCGGTCTTCGCCTATGACCCGGCGCATTATCCAGTGCTGGAAGCGCAGCTGACGCCGGAAGCCGTGGCCGCGCACATGGCCGGGCTGGTGCAGGGCGGCGTGAAA
The DNA here is from genome assembly GCF_022449305.1 of Oceanibaculum sp. Lineage (NCBI taxonomy): Bacteria > Pseudomonadati > Pseudomonadota > Alphaproteobacteria > Rhodospirillales > Oceanibaculaceae > Oceanibaculum > Oceanibaculum sp. Next base: position 27,687 of record NZ_JAKUSO010000032.1, read on the forward strand.
CGCTATGCCGTGCCGCAGCTGCAGGCACTGAACTTTGTCATGGAACAGGCGCTGGAAGGCGGGGTGAATGGCTCCCTCAACCTCGACGGCCACGGCAAGAGCTGGAGTTCCTTCCTGCTGGGCATGGAGATCGACCTGCCGGAGGATGCGCCGCCCCCACCCAAGGGGTAAGAACACAAAAAAGGGGCGCTCCAGGCGCCCCTTTTTCTTCAGCCGAACGGTGTCGTCAATTCAGCATCGTGTTGGGCAGCCAGGTGATGACTTCCGGCCAGATCAGGAACACGCCCACCGTGATGAAGTCGGCGATCACGAAGGGGCCGACGCCACGGAACACGCTGGCCACCGGAATATCCGGCCGCACCGCCGACACCACGAAGCAGTTCAGCCCGATGGGCGGGGTGACGAGGCAGACCTCGGCCATCTTCACCACGATGATGCCGAACCAGATCGAGTCGTAGCCCAGCGCCATAACCGCCGGATAGACCACCGGCAAGGTGAGCAGCAGCATGCCGATGGCATCCATGAACATGCCGAGGATGACATAGCCCAGCAGGATGAACAGCATCACCACCCAGGGCTCGAACGGCAGCGAGGTGATGAACTGGGTGAAATGCTCCGGCAGCCCCGCGAAGCCCAGGAAGCGCACGAAGATCAGCACGCCCCAGATCAGCGAGAAGATCATGACGGTGAGCTTCGCCGTCTCCAGCAGGGAGTCCTTCAGCGCCTCGTACCGCATGCCCTGCATCAGCGCCATGATGAACACGACGAAGGCACCCAGCGCGCCGGCCTCGGTCGGCGTCGCCCAGCCGAGATACATGGCGGTGAAGATGATCAGCACGACGGAGATCACCGGCGCCGTGCCAGGCAGCGCCTTGATTCGGTCGCCCCAGGTATAGCCCTTGATCGCCGGGCCGACCTTCGGATCGAGCTTCGCCCAGATCAGGATGATGAGGGCATAGATCAGCGCCGAGACCACGCCGGGGATGAAGCCTGCCAGCAACAGCCGGCCGACCGATTCCTCGACGATGATGGCGTAGATGACCAGGATCGCGCTGGGCGGGATCAGCGTTGCCAGCGTACCACCGGCTGCCACCACGCCCGCCGCCAGCCGGCGGGAATAGCCCGCCGCCAGCATCTCCGGGATGGCAACGCGGGAGAACACCGCCGCCGTCGCAGTGGAAGCGCCCGACACGGCGGCGAAGCCGGCCGTCGCGAACACCGAGGCCACGGCAAGGCCGCCCGGCAGGAAGCCGAACCATTTCCGCGCCGCGTCGAACAGCGACTGGGTGATGCCGGCATGGAAGGCGAGATAGCCGATCAGGATGAACATCGGCAGCACCGACAGCGTGTAGCTGACGGCCTTGGAATGCGGGATGGTGCCGATCATGCCGGCACCGGCATCCCAGCCGATCATCGCCACCAGCCCGACCAGGCCGACAGCCGCCGCGGCGATATAGATGCGCACGCCGGATAGCACCAGCAGCAGCATGCAGACGACGCCAATGACGCCGATGGTATCGTTATCGAGGCCGGTCACGACGCCGCACTCCCCTTATTCTGCTTTTCCTGCTCCAGCGCACCGGCCTCGGCAGCCTCCTCCTCGGCCATCTGCTTCACATCAGCCACCAGTGGCACAGCGATGGGCGCCGCGTCGGGATTGATGAAAAGCCGGGCATAGCCAATCAGATTCAGCCAGAGCCGGACCCACAGGGTCAGGAAGGCGAAGGCGACCAGCATCTTGGACGGCCACCAGGGGATTTGCGCGTCGATGGTGGAATCACCGTATTCATAGGCGCGCAGCGCGTGCGTCCAGCCGTAATAGATCAGGATCGCGACGACGAACAGCGCCACGATCTGGCCGAAAATCTCCAGCGTCCAGAGGGGGCGGCCGCGCATCTTGCCGACCACCAGCTCCATGCGGACATGGCCGTTCAGCCGCTCGCAATAGGCGATGGCAAGGAAGGCGAAGATGCTGATCGACATCTCCACCGCATCGATATAGCCGAAGATCGGCGTGCCGAAGACCTGCCGCCCGACGATCTGCATCACGCCGACCGCCATCAGCGCAAAGATGCAGAGGGCGGACAGGAAGGCGACGAATTTCTCGATAGGATGGAATATCCCGTCAAGCCGGTCGATTAAACGGCCGCCGGTGGCCTCCTCCTGCGGAGTCCAGGTGACAGGCCGCCTGATCTTGGTGTCCATGCAAGCTCCCCAACCTACGCTGGTACGATTTCGGGTCGGATACGTGACGCTCCGCCAGAGAGGGCGGAGCGCAAAGAGGACTCACGATTAAGAAAAAATGGCCGCGCCCTTCGCGGAACGCGGCCATTTGACCAGTCTTACTTCTTCGCAGCCTTCTTGGCTTCTGCCAGCACGAGGTCCAGCAGGCCCTGGGCGTCGAACTTGTCCTTGTTCTCGGCGACCCACTCATCCCACACCGGCTTCGCGGCAATCTTCCGGAACTCATCCAGCTGCGCGTCGGTATAGACGACTTCCTTCAGCTTGGCGCGGAAGGCCGGCAGGTTCTTCTCGTCGATGTCGTGATAGGCCTTGATCTGCACCTGGTAGGCCGGCGCCTTCAGGTCCATCAGCAATTTCTTGTACTGGTCGGGAAGCTTAGCATAGGCGTCCTTGTTGAACACCGTGCCGCATTCCGTGGTGCCCGGCGACATGTTCGAGGTGAACCAGTCGGACACTTCCGGCAGCTTGTAGGACGCGTGCGAGTAGGTATAGGGGAAGGACGCCGCATCCATCGTGCCACGCTCCACACCGGTATAGACTTCCGGCGCCGGAACGGTGGTCAGGGTCGCGCCCAGCTTCTGCATCGCGGTGCCGAGGCCACCGCCCGCACGCACGCGCAGGCCCTTCCAGTCCTCCAGCTTCTGCGGTGGGTTGCCACGGCCCATGAACTCATACTGCGGCAGCAGCGAGGACATGTAGGTCATGGCGTTCCAGTTATCCATGTCCTTCACATAGGCCGGATGCGCCATCACGGCCTCGCGCACATGCATGGAGACTTCGAGGTCGCCCAGCGGCAGGAACGGCATGGTCAGCACCATCGAGGCCGGATTCTTGCCCGGATGGTAGAAGTTGCAGTACATCGCCGCCTGGAAGGCGCCGATCTTGATGCCGTCGAAATTCTCGCGCGCCTTGGACAGCGCCTCGCCGTAGTGCAGCTTGATGTTGAACTTGCCGCCGGTCTTCTCGCTGACCTGCGCCGCGACATATTCCATGCCCGCCGTGAAGGCACGCTTGGTGCCCCAGGTGGACAGGTTCCAGGAAACCGACGGCCCGTCGATGGTCTGTGCCTGAGCCGGCATGCCGGTGATGAGGAGGGCGCCCGCCATCGTGGCGACGCCAGCAAGCGTCTTAACTTTCATCCGTAACCTCCCAAGGTCTTCTTTCTTCATTACCGGCCCTATTGACGAGCCGAACTTGAAAAGGATTTTTGCAGATCGAAACCGTCTTCACAACCATGTATGCAATTGAATACCGAATAAAGTCGGCGCGCATATAACCACACCCTGTTAGCGACCGCGCAAGCATCTGATTTCTATGGCGTTACCTGCCCCATTGCCTTTGCGGCGCGCCGGCGCTTGGATAGCGACAAAACAAAACGGACGGAAACCCCATGCCCGATCAAGCCGCAACCGGTCACACCAAGACTGGCGCCCTTACCGGCATCCGCATCCTCGACCTGACTTCGGTCGTGTTCGGCCCCTACGCCACGCAGATGCTGGGCGACATGGGGGCGGATGTGATCAAGATCGAATCGCCGGAGGGCGACGTGATGCGCGCCGCCGCCCCGGCCCGCCATCCCGGCATGGGCGCAGTGTACCTGAATTCCAACCGCAACAAGCGCAGCATCGTGCTGGATCTGAAGCAGCCCACCGCGCGGGACGTGCTGATGCGGCTGGTATCAACGGCGGATGTGTTCGTGCATTCTATGCGCCCGCAGGCGATGACCAAGCTGGGGCTGGACTACGAGACGCTGAAACGGGCGAACCCGGAAATCATCCATTGCTCGGCCTGGGGCTATGGCAGCGGCGGCCCCTATGCCGACAAGCCGGCCTATGACGATATCATCCAGGCGATGTCCGGGGCGGCCGACCTGACCCGCCGTCAGGGGCTGACGGAGGAGCCGGCCTTCGTGCCCGCCATCCTGGCCGACAAGACGGCGGGGCTGCATGTCGCCATCGCACTGCTGACCGCCATCGTGCACAAGGTGCGTACCGGGCGCGGCCAGTCGGTCGAGGTGCCGATGTTCGAGAGCCTCGCCTCCTTCATGCTGGTCGAGCATCTGGCCGGCGCCGTGTTCGAGCCTGCCGAAGGGCCGATGGGCTATCAGCGGCTGCTGGCGCCGCACCGCAAGCCCTACCGCACGGCGGATGGATACGTCACCGTGCTGCCCTACACGACGAAGCAGTGGCGCAGCTTCTTCACACTCGCCAATCGGCCGGAGATGCTGGACGACCCGCGCGTGAACGATGCCGGCCTGCGCAGCCGCGTCATTGGCGAGTTGTATCAGATGGTCGCCGGGATCATGCCGTCGCGGACCAGCGCCGACTGGCTGGAAGCGCTGGAGCAGGCCGACATCCCGGCCATGCCGGTGAACAGCCTGGAGGATGTGCTGGCCGACCGCCATCTGGCCGAGACCGGCTTCTTCCGGGAATATGACCATCCGAGCGAGGGACGTATCCGCACGCCAGCCCCGCCGATGCGCTTTTCCGACAGCCCGGCCACGATCCGCAAAGGGGCACCCCGCCTCGGTGAAGACAGCCGCACCGTGCTGGATGAAGCCGGCTACAGCGCTGCCGAGATCGCCGGGCTGATCGACAGCGGCGCGGTCCGGCGAGCGGAGTAGCCCCCTCAACCCAGCGCCGACTCCAGCACTGCCTTGCGTTCCGCCTCGTGCCAGTATTTCACGCCGACGGCGGGGGTCGGCACGGCGGGCCGCCCGGCATAGCGCAGGGTGCGGCCAGCGAGCTTTTCCAGCGGCCGGTCGAGATGGGTGAAATAGCCCATATTCGCCGGCTCCTCCTGGCACCACACCAGCTCCGCCTTCGGGTGCGCGGCAAACAGCGCCTTCAGCTTGGCCTCGGGCAGCGGATAGAGCTGTTCGAGACGGACCAGCGCCACCTTGCCCTCCAGCCCGCGCGCCGCGCGTTCCGCCGCCAGCTCGTAATAGATCTTGCCGGTGCACAGGATCAGCCTGTCCGGCTTTTTCACGCCAGCGTCGGGGATCAGTGACTGGAAGCCGGTGCCCGGCCCGAATTCCTCCAGCGTCGAGACGCAGGCCTTGGTGCGCAACAGCGCCTTCGGCGTCAGCACCACCAGTGGCTTGCGGAAGTCGCGCTTCATCTGCCGGCGCAGCAGATGGAAGAAATTGGCCGGTGTGGAGATGTTGGCGACCTGCATATTGGCCCGCGCGCACAGACCCAGCAGCCGGTCGGGATGGCCGGTGGAATGGTCCGGTCCGCCGCCATCCAGCCCATGCGGCAGCAGCAGGACGAGGCCGGAGGAACGCAGCCAGCGATCCTCGCCGCACACCACGAACTGGTCGAACACCGGCTGCGCCACATTCAGGAAGTCGCCGAACTGTGCCTCCCATACGATCAGCCGTTTCGGGTCGGCCAGCGTGTGGCCGTATTCGTAAGCCAGCACGGCATGCTCGATAAGCGGCGTGTTGAATGCCTCGCAGGCCACGCCGCCTTGTTCCGCCAGCGGATCGAGGACGCAATGGCGACGCGGATTCTCCGAATCATGGACAAACAGATGACGCTGGGTGAAGGCGCCGCGCATCGAATCCTGTCCGCCGAAGCGCAAGGGGAAGCCTTCGGTCAGCAGGCTGGCAAAGCCCATCGCCTCGCCGGTCGCCCAGTCGATGCCCTCGCCGGTCTCGATGCTCTCCCGGCGCTGGTAAAGGAAACGTGCCACCTTGCGGTCCAGCGCATAATCCTCTGGCACAGTGGTCAGCGCCTTGCCGATGGCGCGCAGTTCGTCCAGCGGCAGGCCGGTCTCGACGAAGTCCACCATGTCGGCCTCGCGGCCACTGCGGAAGCCCTGCCAGATGCCCCGGAACCAGCCGGGATCGTTCACCTCGTAGCCCTTGGCGGCATCGAAGGAATCCTTGATCGCCTGACGCAGCGTCTCGGCTTCCGCATCGGCGGGGGCGACATCCATCCCGCGCCCGGCCAGTTCCTCCCGGTACAGCGCGGCCAGCGGTGGACGGGCGTCGATCGCCCTGTACATCTGCGGCTGGGTGAAGCGCGGCTCGTCAATCTCGTTATGGCCAAGCCGGCGGTAGCAGACGATATCGACCAGAATGTCGCAGCCGAAGCGCGCACGCCATTGCGCGGCCACGGTGGCGGCACGGAACAGCGCCTCCACATCATCGCCATTCACATGCAGCACCGGTGCCTCGACCAGCTTGGCGATGTCGGTGCAATAGCGCGCCGAGCGCCCTTCCTCCGGCATCGTGGTGAAGCCGAGCTGGTTGTTGATGATGACATGGATCGTGCCGCCCAGATCGTAGGGCGGCAGCCTGGAGAGCTGGAACAGCTCCGCCACGATGCCCTGGCCGGCAAAGCTGGCATCGGTGTGCAGCAGCAGCGGCAGCACCTGCCGCTTGCCGTCCTTGCCGCGCAGCGTCTGCTTACCGCGTGAGCGCCCCTGCGTCACCACGCCGACCAGCTGCAGGTGCGAAGGGTGCGGCGAGGCGCTGAGCCAGACCCGCTTGCCCTCGATCATCCGTTCGCCGGAATAGCCCAGGTGGTAGGGCACGTCGCTGGAGGCTTCCATCCCCGATGGCAGGGCCGGCTTGCCCAGCAGATCGGCGACCAGCGCGACCAACGGCTTTTCCAAGATCGTCGCCAGCAGGGTGAAGCGGCCGCGATGCATGCCGCCCATCAGCACCTCTTCCGTGCCCTGGCGCACGCTTTCGCGAATCACGCTCTCGACCACGGCGAGGAAGCCATCGCCGCCGGCCAGCCCGAACATCTTGGCGCCCGGCAGGCGGCCCTGCAGTGTCTCCTCCAGCGCATGGCCGCGCGCCAGTAACCCCAGCAGGGCGAGGCGCTGCGCGTCGGACGGCGTGGGGCTGGCCCCTTCCGCCTGCGCCTGCAGCCAGCGGCGCTTCTCGCCATCGTGGATCTGGCCGAATTCCCAGCCGATGGCCCCGCCATAGGCGGCGCGCAACGCGGCCTCTGAACCCGGTGGCAGGCCATAGGTGGCCGGATCGAGTTCCGGCACCGGTGCCGGTTCGGTCAGGCCCAGCGGAGCGAGCCGGGCCGCCAGATGGCCGCGCAGACGCCAGGCCTCATCCAAAAGCGCCATGCCGCCATTGCCGGCAGACGAGGCCGGCGCCACGGCGCCGCCTGTCTCGAAAAGCTGCGCCAGCCGGCGCGCCATGTCGCGCGGCACACTGTGCGGATCGTCGAGGAACTGCCGGTAGAGCGCGTCGAGCGCGCCGGGATCGCCGGCACCCATAAAACCATCGTCGGGAATGGTAGCCTCCCTCAATGTCGCACCATCGCGTTGAGGTTCCGGTGCGACTTGTTATTTATCGTGACACCTTCCGATGCTACCAATCCGGCGCAAAGGTCGCCAAGACCGTATCGGGAGGATGCAAGACATATGACCTATGAAGCGCCGCTAAGCCACATCAAGGTGCTGGACCTGTCCCGCGTGCTGGCCGGTCCGTGGGCGACCCAGTTCCTGGCCGATATGGGGGCCTATGTCATCAAGGTCGAACGTCCGGGTGCTGGCGACGACACGCGCGGCTGGGGCCCGCCCTATTTGGTGGAGCCGACCGAGGAAGATCCCGGCCTGTCGGCCTATTACCTTGCCTGCAACCGTGGCAAGCGCTCGATCACCGTCGATATGGCCTCGGCGGAAGGGCAGGAGCTGATCCGCCGCCTCGCCGCCGAGTGCGATGTGGTGGTGGAGAATTACAAGGTCGGCGGGCTTGCGAAGTACGGGCTGGATTACGCCAGCCTCCGGCAAGTGAACCCGAAGCTGATCTGGTGTTCAATCACCGGCTTCGGGCAGACCGGCCCCTATGCCAAGCGCGCCGGCTACGATTTCCTGGTGCAGGCGATGAGCGGCCTGATGAGCATCACCGGCCAGCCCGACGGCATGCCGGGGGCGGAGCCGATGAAGGTCGGCGTGGCGATCTCCGACCAGATCTGCGGCCTCTATTCGCTGTCCGCCATCCTGACCGCGATTATCAAGCGCGACCGCACGGGGGCGGGCGAGTATATCGACATGGCGCTGCTCGACACGCAGATCGCCACTCTGGCCAACCAGGCGACCAACTATCTGGTGTCCGGCGTGGCGCCGGGCCGCATGGGCAACGCGCATCCCAATGTCGTGCCCTATCAGGTGTTCAGGACGGCCGATGGCCACATGATCCTCGGCGTCGGCAATGACGGTCAGTTCCAGCGCTTCTGCGCCGTGGTCGGGGCGGAGCATCTGTCCGGCGACCCGCGCTACAAGACCAATGCCGGGCGCATCGTGAACCGCGAGACGCTGATCCCGCAGGTGGCGGAGATCGTCCTGCAGCGCACCACATCCGACTGGGTGTCGCTGCTGGAAAATCACGCCGTGCCCTGCGGGCCGATCAACGATATCGGCCAGGTCTTCGCCGATCCGCAGGTCGAGGCGCGTGGGCTGAAGCGCGTGCTCACCAGCCCGGCCGCACCGGAAGTACCGCAGGTCGGTAACCCGGTGAAGTTCGCCAGCGGGCCGACCAGCAGCGACCGTTCGCCGCCGACACTGGGCGCCGACACGGACGACGTGCTGCGCGAGATTCTGGGTGCCAGCGATGGCGAGATCGCCCGGCTGGCGAAAGCGCTTGGGCGGTAGGCTGGGGCGTTACTCCCAGGGGCCGCGTCGGCGGTTCTCTGGCGGCTGTTCCCAGGGGCGCAGCCGTCGCCGCCGGAGCCGTATGGCCGGGCGCGGCGGCTGACGCCTTTGGGAGAACAAGGGCACCTCGCGCCGCTTCATCAGCGGCAGCAGCACCATGCCGGCGACGAAGCCACCGATATGGGCGTAGAAGGCAACGCCCGCCTCGCCCGTATCCAGTGCCGCGCTGATGAGCTGCAGCACGAAGTAGAAGCCCAGCACGAAGACGGCCGGTAACGGTCGCAGCTGCGTGAACCAGCCCAGCGGAATCAGCACCAGCACATTGGCGCGCGGAAACAGCAGCAGATAGGCCCCCAGCACGCCGGAAATGGCACCGCTGGCCCCGACCATGGGAATCTCCGAGGCCGGATCGACGACCGCCTGCAGCAGCGCCGCCGCCACACCGCAGGCGAGGTAGAACAGGATGAAGCGGACGCGCCCCAGCGCATCCTCCACATTGTTCCCGAAAATCCAGAGATAGAGCATGTTGCCGCCCAGATGCAGCAGCCCGCCATGCAGGAACATGGAGCTGAACAGCGTCACCCAGGGATCGACCAGCATAAGGTCGGGATGCAGCCGCTGCCCGCCCAGCAGGGCTGCCGGAATCATCCCCAGCGCATAGATGGCACGCTGCCCTTCACGCTCCCCCAATGTCATCTGCCAGAGATAGACCAGAACGCAGACAGCGATCAGCCCCACCGTCACGATGGCCGGGCGTTCGGTCGGGTTGTCGTCGTTAATAGGGATCATCCGCGTTCTCAGTCAGAATCGATCAGAATTTAAAAATTTACGAAAAAGCCATACGGGTTTACGACTCCTTTACTCATTTCTGTCATCCTCACGCGAATTCGATAAAGCAGAACGCCTCTCTTTTCCCAACGAACCGGCCAATGACAGTGCAGAACGCCGCCATAGCCATCACCCGTGCCATCGAGGCGCACAGCCGGTTCATTACCGGCAAGCCGCAGGGCAAGCGCCTGATGACCAAGGCGCTGGCCCTCGACAATATGGACCTTACCGACCGCGTTCTCAAAGGCGCGGTGCTGCAACGCTGCAGCTTCACCAACACCATCCTTCAGCGCGTCGATTTCTCGGAAGCCGACCTGTTCGCCAGCAATTTCTTTATGGCGGACCTGCGGAACGCCAATTTCAGGAAGACGGATCTGCGCGGCTGCAATCTCGGCAAGGCGCAGATGGCCGATGCCGACTTTACCGATGCTGATCTTCGCCCCGGCCAGATTGTCGTGATGCGCGACGGCAAGGAGGTCGAGGAGGATCAGGCGGTCGATCTGGGTGGCGCGCGCATCGACCGTGCCCGCATGACCGGCGCCAATCTGAACGGCGCCAACCTCGCCGTCAGCTCCGCCGAGAATGCCGATTTCTCGCGCGCCCGGATGATCGAGGTGAACCTGTCCGGCGCCAAGCTGAACGGCGCTAAATTCCGCAGTGCCAAGCTGCGCAACGCCATCATGATCGGCGCCAAGGTCGAGGGCACGGATTTCACCGGTGCCGACCTCAGCGGCGCCAATCTGCGCAATGTCGATCTGTCCACCGCGACGATGACCAATGCGCAGCTGGAAGGCGCCATCCTGAAAAAGGACGGCGGCGAGATTCCCTCGCTGATCCAGTTCCTGATTGACCAGCACAGCATCTGGATTGCCACCAACGGCATGGCCGGCGAACGGGCCGACTTCGCCCGCAACGATCTGTCTAACCTCGACCTCTCGGCCAGCGACCTGCGCGCCGCAATCCTCTCCGGCGTGAATCTGTCGGGCAGTCAGATCATGAATGCGGAGCTGCTGCTGGCGAACATGTCGGGAGCCGATCTCAGCAGGGCCGATCTCAGCGGCTCGACCATGTATGGCGTGCGCCTCGACGGGGCCACGCTGGTCGAGGCAGCGCTACGCGATGCTGACCTGTCGCCGCTGCCGCTGCGCAAGCCGGACGGGCAGCCCAGCGGCAAGGTGATGCCGAGCAACCTGACCGAGGCCAAGCTGGTCGATGCCGATCTGCGTGGTGCCGTGCTGCGCGGCGTGAACCTGACCGGTGCCGACCTGACCGGCGCCAACCTGACCGGCGCCGATCTGCGCGGCGCCATCCTCGACGGCACCAAGCTCGGCCGCGCCATCACCACCGGCACCAAGTTCAGCCACTGACCGGCATTGCCGCCTCCAGACTGCCCAGCCGGCGCAGCGGCGACGCCAGGATCGCTAGCAGCGACAGGGCGAAGGCGGCCGGCACCAGTAGTATCGCGGCCTCGGCACCCCAGCCAGC
>NZ_JAKUSO010000033.1:0-38592 GCF_022449305.1 Oceanibaculum sp.
GCGGCGGCGGCGCTGACATCCTGACCGGCAATATCGGCAATGACACGATCAGCGGCGGCGCCGGCAACGACATCCTTTCCGGCCGCGGTGGCAACGACATCATCGATATGAGCGGCGGCGGCGACAACTGGGCGCAGGGCAATGAGGGCAGCGACACCATCATCGGCGGCCAGGGCAGCGACACGATCCGCGGCGGCAAAGGTCACGATTCCATCACCGGCGGCGGTGGCGACGATGTGCTCTATTCCGGCATGGGCAACGACACGCTGACCGGCGGTGCCGGCGCGGACAAATTCTTCCTGAAGGGTTTCAACCCGGCCTTCCCGAATGCCGTGCTGACGCCCACCATCACAGACTTTGAGCAGGGCGTGGATGTGCTGGCGGTGGAGAATGCGACACTGGCGGAGCTGGAGGCCGCCATCGCCAGCCAGACGGTGACCGACGCCGGCGTGGTGCTGACCGTCGCCGGTGCGACCATCACCCTGCTCGGCATCAGCCAGCTCACCGCCGCCGATATCGACGCCGGCTTCTATGGATAGGCGCTAGGGTCGCTCCGCCCCGGCTGGGCCGGTCACGGTGACATCGAGATCGCGCACCAGCCCGTCCGACAGGCCATAGATCCAGCCATGGATGGCAAGGTCCTGGCCACGCTCCCAGGCATCGCGCACGGTGACGGTCGCCGCGACATTGCCGACCTGGCGGATGACATTGTACTCGCACAGCGCGTTCGCCCGGTCATCGGGGTTGCCGATGGCCTCCAGCCGCTCGGCATGCTGGCGCTGTACCTCGCGCACCGGCTCCAGCCAGTGATCGACGATGCCGTGCTTCTCGCGCTTCAGCGTGGCCCGGATGCCGCCGCAGCCATAATGGCCGCAGACGATGATGTGGCGCACCTTCAGCGCATTCACCGCAAAGGCCAGCACCGACAGGAAGTTGATGTCGGTCGGGATCGCCAGATTGGCGATGTTGCGATGCACGAACAGCTCGCCCGGGTCCAGCCCGACGATCTCGTTCGCCGGCACCCGGCTGTCGGCGCAGCCGATCCACAGGAACTCCGGCGATTGCTGCGCGGCCAGCCGGCGGAAATAGTCGGGATCGCCCTTCTGCCGGTTGACCGACCAGGCGAGGTTGTTCTGGATCAGCCGGCCGATCACAGCCCCTGCTCCCCGCCGGGCGTGTGAACGGCTTTGTCGGAGTCGATAGGCACCAGCACCTCACGGGCAACGCAAGCACATACCGGCAGCATGCGGCCAGCCGGTCAATAAGGCTGCACCCTACCCGCTGGCACGGAGGGCACGCCAGCATGAATTGCCCGCTGCCGCCGCCACAGGAAACACTCCTGTCGCGGCGGCAGGCAGTTTGTCAGGCCCTCAGAAGGTCAGCTTGGCCTTCACCAGGAAGGACCGGCCCGGCTCATAGAGCGGGACGACATTGCCGAATTCCTGGCCATAGGTGGCGCGGTCGGCATAGGTCTCGTCGAAGATGTTGTTCGCCTCCGCCCGCAAGGTCAGATACTGCATCGAGGGCGGGGTGTACTGGGCGTAGAGACCGACCGCCTCATAGCTGTCGAGCGGTCGCAGACCGGCGGCCTCCGGATCGTTATTCTTCAGCGCCGCGTCCAGCGTGCCGCCAACCATCAGCCCGATGGACTGGAAGCTGTGCGCCACCTCCAGCGCGAAGATCTGCCCGACCGGCGTGCCGAGATACTGGCCGAGATCGGAATCGCCGGGCTCGCCGTTGATCTCGAAATCCGTGTCGGTATAGGTCAGCCGCGCGAAGCCGGGGCCCCAGTTGTAGCCGACCGAGAGGTTATAGCCCTCGGTCTCGAAATCGGCGGTCAGTGCTGCCCCGCCGCCATAGCTCTCATTTCGGGCATTGTCGAAATCGCTACGGAAGATACCGGCCCCGAAGGTGAAGCCCTTATAGTGGGTCTCGAAGCCGAGATTGACGTTCTCGGAGCGCACCGCCTCGATGCCGCCGGTATAGGTCCAGTTCTCGTTCAGGATGAAGTTCTCGGCCAGCGCCACGCCGCCGAACACACGGGAATAACCGGCCTTCAGCGTCAGCCAGTCGGTCGCGTCATAGGCCGCCGAAGCATTGCCGCTGAGCCCGTCATTATCGGTCGTGCTGCCATCCACCCCCTCGAACTCATGGCGATCGGCACGCGCGCCGAAGGACAGGCGTAGCCGGTCGATGGGGGTCAGCCGGGCCTGCGCATAGGCGCCGACATTGGTGGCGGCCTCGCGGATCGTCACTGTCGGGTCGCTGTATTCCGCCTCGTCATCGTAGAAATCGACGCCGACGGTCACGGTGTTGCCGGGGCTGAGGTTGAAGTCGTTCTCCACCTTGCCGGACAGGCTGCTGGTCACGCCGGCACTGCCATAGGGGGTGGGTACGCCCAGCTCGGTGCGACCGAAGCCGAGGACGACCTTGGGGTCGAACAGCCCCTCGGCATGCGGCGTGGAATAGTTGAACACGAAGTTCTGGCGTTTCAAATCATAGACGCGAACGCCCTCATTGCGGTTGGTCAGCCGGCCGATATTGGCGCGGAACGGGCGCACCGCCTCGTCATGCACCTGCTCTGCCGAGACCTCGAACCGGTGGCCTGAGTCGCTCTCATAGCCCAGCTTACCCAGCACACTCTGCAGGCCGGCACCGGTGCCCTCGACGGAGTTGCCGTCGCCATCCTTGTAGTTGCTGCCGTCGGCATCCTTGTAGAAGCCCAGCACCTCGAAGCCCTCATGCCGCGCATAGGCCGAACCGCTGAAGGCCAGCGTGTCGCCATTGGTGTTGTACTCGGTACCGACGAACCCGCCGACGGACTGGCCCGGCTTCAGCAAGTCGCCGGCATCCACCGTCTCGTAAACAATCGAGCCGCCCAGCGCGCCCGGCCCGGCATCGGCCGGAGCGACGCCCGGATCGACGCGCGCCAGCTTCAGCAGCGCCGGGTCGATCAAATTGGTGCCATTATGATGGAACACCTTGTTGTTCTGCCGGGCGCCGTCGATGCTGACCGCGAGGTTGGTTTCCTCAACGCCCTGGACATAAACCTTCTGGCTCATCGGCTGGCCGCCGCCGACAGAGACGCTGGCCTCGCCGGCGAAGACCTGCTTCATCGAGCCAGGATTGCGGCGCTCCAGCTCTTCCCGGCCGATGGTGATGGAATTGGCGCGGTCCGCGGCCCCGGCATGGGGGTCCGCCGAGGCCGCGCCCTCGACCACCACAGGGGAAAGCATGGTGGCGGAAGAGCTACTCTCCGGCTGCGCCAGGATCACCGCCCCGCTGGTGGTCATGCGGTAGCCAAGTGCAGTACCGGCCAGCAGCCGCTGCAGCGCCGCCTCCGCCGTCATGGTGCCGCTGACGCCCTTTGTCGCGGCGCCGCGCACCACATCGCCATGGGCCGATACCTGGATGCCGGCCTGCTGGCCGAAGGCGGGCAACGCCTGCGCCAGCGGCTGGGCCGGAATGTCGAAACGGCGCTGTTCGACCTGGGCGACCGCCCCTGATGTCTGCGCCTGTGAAGCACCCGGTACCGCCAGCGCCATGCCGATGGCCGTGCTGAACGCCAGCGACGCCAGCAGTGCCGCCCGTCCCGTCGAATTGTTCCTTGCCCGGATATGACCCGTCATCGCCTTCGCTCCCCCATGAACAGCGGAAAAGCGCCGATCCGCCCCCTTTGCGAATACGACGCAATGTTAGTTTCTGACTTAAGGACGATGGCGCGCGGGCCGCTGTTCAGAAAAAAACTGAAGAGGTCCGGATTTTTGTCAGCTTCCGGAGATAATTGTGATCCAGGGGAACAGCCGGTACAGCCGTGCACCCTGCGCCTCGGCAATGGCCGCGAAGGCGGCGTCCGGGTCGGTCAGGCTGTACACGCCGGTCAGCGGCTGCCGGGCGAGGCCATCCCCACGGAGGATGACGACGCCCTTATAGTAGGGGCGCAGTTCCGCCACCGCCTCTGCCACCGGCATGTCACGGGCGATCAGCCGCCCTTCCCGCCAGGCCGCGACTTCCTGTGGATTCATCCGGCCCTGCGCGCGCTTACCCTCCGGCCCGATCCTTACCCAGCCGCCTGCCGTCAGCACCGTCGCTTCGGCGGCATCGGTGACGCTGACTTTGCCCTCCTGCACGGCGACGCCGATGACATCCCGCATATCGCGGACCTCGAAAGCGGTGCCGAGTACCTTCGCCTCGACCCCGCCGGCCAACACCCGGAAAGGATGCGCCGGGTCCGGCGTCACCTCGAAAAAGGCCTGTCCGGCAAGCAGCGTGACAATGCGCCGGCCGCCCGTGAAATCGAGCGCGACCGCACTTTCCGGCGCCAGTTGGGCGCGGCTGCCATCGGCCAGCGTCAGCGTCGTGACCTGACCGCGCGGGCTGATATGATCGGCATTCAGCCGCAGCGCGGCATCGGGCAGCAGGATGACTGCAAGGCAGGCCGCCATCGCCGCCGCCATGAGGGCCAGCGCCCGGCGGCGCTGGGGAAAGGAAACGATTTTGCCCCGGGAGGCAACTGGCGCAGCCTCTTCGGGGGTGCCCTCCCTCTCCGCCCAGGCCGCGCGGTGCCGGGGCGTGGCCATGCCCAACACGTCATAGGTGTGGGCGATCTCCTCCCAGTCGCGTGCATGGGCAGGATCGGCGGCCAGCCAGCGCTCGAAGCCGGCGTGCAGCGCCTCATCTTCGGGCGCATCCAGCAACGCGATCATCCAGTCGCTGGCCTTCGACGGCTGCATCCGATCCTCCCTGGCTGGCGCCGTCATTCCGGCGCGGCGGCTATCCTGCTGAGTCATAGACGTTCCAGCCCCTAGCACCGTTCAGTCATCGCCATTACGGTCTTGCTGGCGGGTTTTTCGGATAAAGCCGGGCGCGGCAATGCTCCAGCCCGTCGGTGACCAGGCTGTGCGCGAGGCCGACAGAGATGCCGAGGCGAGCGGCAATCTCCCGCAGGCTGCAACCACCGAAGCGATGCATCTCCAGCGCGGTGCGCGTGCGCTCCGGCAGTTCGGCCATCGCCTGCATGACGAGCCTAAGTTCGCCGCGCGCGCCCACGACGGTTTCCGGCGACGGGCTGTCCGCGCCAAGCTGCCCCATGCTCTCCTCGGGATCGGGCGCCTGCCGGTCGCGTTCCCGGCTCAGCCGGCGGCGGAAATCGAGGGAGAGGTTGCGCACGATCCGGTAGAGATAGGCCAGCGGCTCACTCATCCCCTGCCCGCCGGCTTCCTGCTCCGCAGGAGCGGCATCGAATCGCAGGAAGGCCTCCTGCACGACATCCTCGGCCTGGGCGCGGTCGCCGACGATCCTGCTGGCATAGTTCAGCAGCGCACCGCGATGCGCCAGGAACAGATCCAGCCTGTCCGGGTTGCCAGCCAAAAGACAATTTCCCCTGCGCGTGCCATCATGCCTTGCACTTCAATGCGAGTGATTATCACTTCCTTGACGCCACGCCAATCCATTCCCCGCCTCAAGCCCAGCAACGCAGATCAGCCATCCGGGCCAGCGGTCCCACCCCCGCTTGCATTTGCAATTCCAACCGCGCAAGGATTGCAGCAAAGCCTCAAACATCGTCTCGACTCTTCATTCGATAATCAGCGACACAATCAGCGACGGGGAACAGGAATGGCTCACGATACGGGGGCGGCGTCCGGAATGCTGGATGCCATGAAATGGCGTTGCATCGGTCCGTCCAGGGGCGGGCGTGTGGTCGCGGTGGCAGGCGATGCCAACGATCCGATGACCTTCTATTTCGGCGCCTGCGCCGGCGGCGTCTGGAAGACCGTGGATGCCGGCGTCTATTGGCGCTGTGTCACCGACGGCTACCTCAGCAGCGCCACCATCGGCGCGCTGGCCGTCGCGCGATCCGATTCCAACGTCGTCTATGCCGGCACCGGCGAGACCACCATCCGCATCGACGTTTCCTATGGCGACGGTCTCTACCGCTCCACCGATGCCGGACGCAGCTGGCGCCATATGGGCCTTGCCGGCACCCGCCATATCGGCCGCATCTGCGTGCATCCGAGCGACCCCAACCTGCTCTATGTCGCGGCGCTGGGCGATGCCTTCGGCGCCAATGAGGATCGCGGCGTCTATCGCTCGCGCGATGGCGGCGAGAGCTGGGAGAAGATTCTGTATCGCGGCCCCGATGCCGGTGCGGTCGATCTGTCGATGGATCCGAACAATCCGCGCATCCTGTTCGCCTGTTTCTGGCAGGCGCGGCGCAGCTTCTGGAACCTGACCAGCGGCGGGCCGGGCAGCGGGCTGTTCCGGTCCTTCGATGGCGGCGACAGCTGGGAGGAAGTGACCGAGAAATCCGGTTTCCCCGGCGGGTTGCTGGGCAAGGTCGGCGTCTCCGTCTCGGCGGCGAAGGCCGGGCGGGTCTATGCCCTGGTCGAAGCGGAAGGCAGCAAGACCGGCCTCTACCGGACCGACGATTACGGCAGCACCTGGACCCAGGTCAGCCGCAACCGCGACCTGATGCACCGGCCCTGGTACTACACCCATGTGTTCGCCGATCCGGGCCATGCCGACACGCTCTATGTGACCAATTTCCAGATGTGGAAATCGACCGATGGCGGCCAGAACTTCACCGAGGTGACCACGCCGCACGGCGACAATCACGATCTGTGGATCGACCCCGCCAATCCGAAGCGGATGATCGAGGGCAATGACGGCGGCGCCTGCGTTTCCTTCAATGGCGGCGAAAGCTGGTCGTCGATCTATAATCAGCTGACCGCCCAGTTTTACCGGCTGGATGTCGATAACCAGTACCCCTACCGCGTCTATGGCACGCAGCAGGACAATACCTCCATCTCGGTGCCCAGCGCCTCGGAATGGGGTGTCATCACGCTGGCTGACTGCAGCTATCCGGGCACCGGCGAAAGCGGCTTCATCGCCGTGCACCCCGAGGATGCCAACATCGTCTATATCGGCGCCATCGGCTCCAGCCCTGGCGGCAGCGGCGCGCTGCAGCGCTATGACCACCGCACGCGGCAGATGCAGCTGATCAATGTCTGGCCGGAGGAATCGACCGGTATCGCACCGAAGGACATGCGCTACCGCTTTGCCTGGACCTACCCGATCCTGTTCTCGCCGCACGACAGCGGCACGCTCTATGCCGGCGGCAACCATGTGTTCCGCACCCGCGACGAGGGCATGAGCTGGGAGGAGATTTCCCCCGACCTCAGCCGCAACGATCCGTCGAAGCAGGATTATTCCGGCGGCCCGCTGACCCGCGACAGCGCCGGTGCCGAGACCTATGCGACCTGCGCCAGCCTGTACGAATCGAAGCACCGCAAGGGCGAGATCTGGGCCTCGACCGACGACGGCCTCGTGCATGTCACGCGCGACGATGGCAAGAGCTGGCAGAATGTGACGCCGAAAGAGATGCCGGAACTGGCCTATGTTGGCAGCGTCGAGGTGTCGGAACTGGATGCCGACACGATCTATGTCTCGGCAACCTGCTACAAGCTGGCCGACTACAAGCCCTACCTGTTCCGCTCCACCGATGGCGGCAAGAGCTGGAAGAAGATCACCGGCGACCTGCCCGATGGCGAGATCACCCGCGTCCTGCGGGCCGACCCGGTGCGTGCCGGGCTGCTCTATACCGGCACCGAGACCGGCATCTTCTACAGCCTGGACGATGGCGCGCACTGGACCCGCATGGGCGGCGGCTTCCCGGTCGTGCCGGTGTACGACATCAAGGTGAAGAACGGCGATCTGGTGGTTGCCACGCATGGCCGGTCCTTCTGGATCCTGGACGATGTGACTCCGCTGCGGAAGCTGCCGGCCCAGCCGAAGGGCGCGCAGCTTTTCGCGCCGCGTCCGTCGATCCGCAGCAAGCTGGTGTGGAGTGCCGGCCGCCATGGCCGAGACGGCATCAGCTACGGCCCGGCCTTCGGCATTTCCGGCAGCACCGAGAATGTGACGCTGCCCGACGGCACGAAGCAGCGCCTGCATCTGGATGTCGGCGAGAATCCGCCGCAGGGCGCCATCGTCTATTACTGGCTGGACAAGGATGCGGATGGCCCGGTGCGCCTCAGCTTCCGCGATGCCAAGGGAGCGGAGATCGCCAGCTTCACCAGCGACGACAAGGATGCCGCCCCGGCGCGCAAGCCCGGCACGAAGGCGGGCCTGAACCGGTTCATCTGGGACATGAAGTACCCGGCGGCGGTGAAGATCGACGATGCGCTGCGCGGACAGGCGGTGAAGCCGCTGGCCGGCAATGGCGAGCCGCCGGCCGGCCCGCCGGTGGTGCCGGGCAGCTACAGCGTCACGCTGGAAGCTGCCGGCAAGACGCAGAGCGAAAGCTTCACCATCGAGAAGGACCCGCGCGTCAGCACCAAGCCGGCGGATTTCGCCGCGCAGTTCGACCTGCACAAGCAGTTGCATGACTGCCTGTCACGGCTGAACGGCACGGTGAACCGCATCCGCCTGCTGAAGCGCCAGGCCACCGACATCAAGGACCGCGCCAATGGCAGCGGGCTGGCGGACCAGGCGGCCGGGCTGATCGGCAAGCTGGAAGCCATCGAAGGCGTGCTGGTCGATATCAAGCGGGAAGGCTCGCGTGACGTGCTGCGCAACCCGGCCGGCCTCGACGATACGCTGGTCGATCTCATCAATGTCGTGGCCATCGCCGATGCCGCGCCCACCAAGCAGGCCCGCGAGGTCTCGGAAGAGATCATCGGCAAGGTCGATGCCGAACTGGCAAAGCTCGACGCGCTGGTGAAGGGCGATGTGGCGGCGGTGAATGCGGCGGCGCAGAAAGCCGGCATCGCGCACCTATCGGCCTGAGGCACGGCGGGGAAGGAACCGGACAGGCCATGCTGAGACAGCCGGCGAGCTTCTGGCGCCTGTTCGGTGCCGACTTCATCCTGCGCACCGCCTATCAGATGGGCAAGACGCCGGTGCTGCCGCTGTTCGCAGCGGCCATCGGCGCCGGGCAGATGCTGATCGGCAGCATCGTGGCGGTCTCCACGGTGACCGGCATGCTGCTGAAGCCGATGATCGGCGCCCTGTCGGACCGCTGGGGCCGGCGTCTGTGGCTGTGGCTGGCGCTGGTGGTGTTCGCCGGCACGCCCTTCCTCTACCAGTTTGTGACAACGCCGGACGAGCTGCTGGTGCTGCGGCTGTTCCATGGCACCGCGACCGCCATCTTCGGGCCGGTCACGCTGGCCTACATCATCGAGATGGGGCGGGAAGAACGGGCCACCCGGCTCGGCTGGTTCGAGATGGCGCGGTCGGGCGGCTATTTCTTCGCGCCCGCCATCACCGGCTGGCTGCTGACCATCATGCCGCCGGAGCAGGTGTTCACCATCATCGGCGCGCTCAGCTGCCTTGCCTTCATTCCCGTCGCCTTCATGACGCATACGGACACGCCACTACAGGCGCAGCGGGAACATCGGCCCAGCCTGTGGCGGCAGCTCGCCACCGGCTTCAGCCATGCCGCCAGCCGCATTGAGCTGTGGTTCGCCAGCTGCCTTGAGGTGACGGTCTATTGCGTGACCTACGGGCTGAAGGCCTTCCTGCCGATCTTCGCGGTGCAGGAGGCGGGATTCAGCGTGCTGGCCGCCGGCCTGTTCTTCACCGTGCAGGAGGCCGCGCACATGCTGACCCGGCCCATCGGCGGGCGGCTAGGCGACCGGCGCGGCTACCTGCCGGCGATTTCCGGCGGCATGGCGGTGCTGGGCGCCGCCCTGCTGCTGCTGCCGACGACAACGACCGGGGCGGAGCTGGTCGCCGTCGCAGTGCTGAGCGGCATCGCCCAGGGGCTGATCTTCCCCTCCACCGTGGCGCTGGTCGGCAATGCGGTGTCCGCCAGCCATACCGGCCTTGGGCTCGGCATGTACGGTACGATGAAGAATCTGGGCAAGGTGATCGGCCCGATTGCCACCGGAGCGATGCTGGAGCTGCTGTCCTACGGCACCGTGTTTCGGGCGCTGGCTGGCTTCATCCTGGCGGTGGCGCTGTTCGTGCTGCTGACCCACCGCCAGCGTCAGCGCGTGTATGAGTAATCCGGGGCGCTAGCCGGCCCCGGATTAATCTCAGACAGTCTGATCGGACGGCGGCAGGCTGTGCCCTGGCCCGGCCACCGGGCCGCCGACATGCTTCAGCGGACGGTTGCCCGCCAGACGGCGCAGCAGCACATAGAACACCGGCGTCAGGAAGATGCCGAAGAAGGTCACGCCGATCATGCCGGAGAACACGGCGATGCCCATGGCCTGGCGCATCTCCGCCCCCGCGCCGCTGGAAATCACCAGCGGCACCACGCCCATGATGAAGGCCAGCGAGGTCATCAGGATCGGCCGCAGGCGCAGCCGGCTGGCCTCGATGGCGGCCTCCACCGGCTTCATGCCGGACAGTTCCAGCTCGCGGGCAAACTCCACGATCAGGATGGCGTTCTTCGCCGACAGCCCGACCAGCACGATTAACCCGATCTGCGTGAAGACGTTGTTGTCGCCGCCGCTGATCCACACGCCCGCCATCGCCGCCAGCAGCCCCATCGGCACGATCAGGATGATGGCGATGGGCAGGGTCAGGCTCTCGTACTGCGCGGCCAGCACCAGGAACACCAGCAGGATGGCCAGCGGGAACACCAGGATGGCAGAATTGCCGGCCAGAATTTCCTGATAGGTCAGCTCCGTCCATTCATAGGCCATGCCCGGAGGCAGGGTCTCCGCGGCGATCCGGTCGATGGCGGCCTGTGCCTCGCCGGTGGAATAGCCGGGCGCGGCCCCGCCATTCACATCCGCTGACAGGAAGCCATTATAGCGCATCGCGCGCTCCGGACCCGCCGCCTCCTTCACCCGCAGCACGGCGGACAACGGCACCATCTCGCCATTGCTGGAGCGGACCTGCAGCCGGCCGATATCCTCGGCCCGCGCACGATATTCCGCATCGGCCTGCACACGGACCGAATAGGTGCGGCCGAACTTGTTGAAATCATTCACATAGAGCGACCCCAGATAGATCTGCAGCGTCTCGAACACATCGGTCACGGAGACGCCCAGCTGGCGGGCGCGCGTGCGGTCGATATCGGCATAGAGCTGCGGCACATTCACCTGATAGCTGGAGAAGATGCCGGCCAGCTCCGGCGTCTGGTAGGCGCGGGCGACGAAGGCCTTGGTCGCCTGATCCAGCGCGGCATAACCCTGGCCGGTGCGGTCCTCCAGCTGCAGCTTGAAGCCGCCGATGGTGCCCAGCCCCTGCACCGGCGGCGGCGGGAACATGGCGATGAACGCCTCCTCGATGCCGGCGAACTTCTGGTTCAGCTGCATGGCGATGGCGTTGCCGCCCAGCGCCGGGTCCTTGCGCAGGTGGAAATCATCCAGCCCGACGAACACGATGCCGGAATTGGAGCTGTTGGTGAAACCGTTGATCGACAGGCCGGGAAAGGCGATGGCGTCGCGCACGCCCGGCTGCTGCAGGGCGATTTCACCCATCTGCCGGATCACCTCTTCCGTGCGGTCCAGCGTGGCGCCGTCGGGCAGCTGCGCGAAGCCCACCAGATACTGCTTGTCCTGGCCCGGCACGAAACCGCCCGGCACGCTCCTGAACAGGCCGACGGTCAATCCGACCAGCAGCAGATAGACTGCCATCATCAGCGTCTTGCGCGAGATCACGCCGCGCAGACCGTTGCCATAGGCGTTGGAGCCGCGGTTGAAGGCCCGGTTGAAGCCGCGGAACAGCCAGCCGAACAGCCTGTCCATGCCGCGGCTCAGCGCATCCTTCGGCGCGTGGTGCGACTTCAGCAGCAGCGCCGCCAGCGCCGGCGACAGCGTCAGCGAGTTGATGGCCGAGATGATGGTGGAGATCGAGATGGTCAGCGCGAACTGCTTGTAGAACTGGCCGGTCAGGCCGGTGATGAAGGCCAGCGGCACGAACACCGCCACCAGCACCAGCGCAATGGCGATGATCGGGCCGGACACTTCGCGCATCGCGCGGTAGGTCGCCTCGACGGGGGTCAGCCCCTCCTCGATGTTGCGCTCGACATTCTCCACCACGACGATGGCGTCATCGACCACGATGCCGATGGCCAGCACTAGCCCGAACAGGGTCAGCGCGTTGATCGAGAAGCCGAACACATACATCACCGCGAAGGTGCCGACGATGGAGACCGGCACCGCCAGCAGCGGGATGATCGAGGCGCGCCAGGTCTGCAGGAACAGGATCACCACCAGCACGACCAGCACGATGGCTTCCAGCAGCGTCATCACAACGGCGTCGATGGAGGCGCGCACGAACTGCGTGGTGTCATAGACGATCTGGTATTCCACGCCTTCCGGCATGTTCTGCTGGATTTCGTCCATCACCACGCGGACCTGGTCGGAGATCTCGATGGCGTTGGAACCGGGCGACTGGAACACCGGCACGGCGACCGCCGGCTTGTTGTTCAGGAGCGAGCGCAGCGCATATTCCGCCGCGCCCATCTCGACCCGGGCGATATCCTTCAGCCGGGTCACCTGCCCGTCCGCGCCGGACTTCACGATGATCTCGCCGAATTCCTCCTCGGTTTCCAGACGGCCCTGTGCGTTCACCGAAAGCTGCAAATCGATGCCCGGCACGCTGGGCGAGGCGCCCACCACGCCGGCGGCGGCCTGCACGTTCTGCGCGCGGATCTCGTTCACCACATCGCTGGCCGACAGGCCCAGCTCCGCCACCTTGTCGGGGTCGAGCCAGATGCGCATGGAATAGTCGCCGGAGCCGAACAGCTGCACATCGCCGACACCGTCGATACGCGCCAGCCGGTCCTTCACATTGAGGACGGCATAGTTGCGCAGATAGGTCATGTCATAGCGGTCGTTCGGCGACAGCAGATGCACGACCATCATCAGGTCGGGCGAGCTTTTCACCGTGGTGATGCCGAGGCGGCGCACCTCCTCCGGCAGGCGCGGCTCGGCCTGCGAGACGCGGTTCTGCACCAGTTGCTGTGCCTTGTCCGGGTCGGTGCCCAGCTTGAAGGTGACGGTCAGCGTCATCAGCCCGTCGGTGGTCGCCTGGCTGCTCATATAGAGCATGTCCTCGACGCCGTTGATCGCCTCCTCGATGGGGGTGGCCACCGTCTCGGCGATGACGCGCGGGTTGGCGCCCGGATAATTGGCACGCACCACGATCTGCGGCGGCACCACCTCGGGATATTCCGACACCGGCATGGAGCGCAGCGCGATCAGGCCGGCCACAAAGATCAGGACCGACAGAACGCCCGCGAAAATGGGGCGGTCGATGAAGAATTTGGAGATATTCATGAAAACAGACTCCGCCCGATCAGGCGTTGGGCAGCCCGGCTGACGCAGCGCTTAGCGCTGCGCCACCGATGTGCTGCCGGCAGGCTTGGAAGGATTGTACATGCTGACCATCTGCGGGGCGACGACCGCGCCCGGCCGCACCCGATGCAGGCCGTTCACGACGATGCGCTCGCCGGCTTCCAGCCCGGAGGTGACGACGCGCAGCCCGTCCTCGGTGGAGGCACCCAGCGCCACCTCGCGATAGCCGACCTTGTTCTCACCATCGACCACCAGCACGAACTTCTTGTCCTGGTCGGTACCGATGGCCCGTTCGGAGATCACCAGCAGCGAATCGGCCTTGGCCTCGCCCATGCGCAGCCGCACGAACTGGCCCGGCATCAGCAGCCCCTGGGAATTGTCGAACTGGGCCCGCACGCGCACCGTGCCGCTGCGGGCATCGACGGCATTGTCGATCAGCTGCAGCTGGCCGGTATGTTCGGTGCCACCGCTGCCGATGGTGCCCATCTGCACGGGAATGCGATCGATGGCGCCTGGCGTGCCCTGGGCGGCCAGATCGTGCAGCGACGCGCTGACGATCCGCTCATTCACGTCGAAGCCGGCATAGATCGGATCGACCGACACCAGATTGGTCAGCACCGGCGCGCCGGGACCGGCGGCCACGAGGTTGCCGACGGTGATCTCCAGCTTGCCGACGCGGCCGGAGACCGGCGCCTTGATCTCGGTATAGCCGAGATTGAGCTGGGCCGCCTGCAGCCCGGCCTGGGCGGCGCGCAGGTTGGCCACCGCCTCGGTATAGGCGCTGACCCGCTGATCGACAACGCTCTGCGAGATCGTCCCACGGTTGGACTGCTGGAGCTGCTGCGCGCGGTCACGCTCCTTGCGGGCGAAGGAGACGCGGGTTTCCGCCGCCGCCACCTCGGCTTGCAGCCGGGCGACCTCCGCCTTGTAGGGGTCGGGATCGATGGTGATGAGCAGGTCGCCCTTGCGGACCAGCCCGCCCTCGCGGAAATGCACCGACTGCACCGCGCCAGACACGCGCGAGCGGATATCCACCCGCTCAACCGCTTCCAGCCGGCCGGAGAATTCATTCCACAGGCCGGTCTCGCGGCGCTCCACCGTCGCCACGGAGACGGGGACGGCGCTGGGCGCCTGCGCCGCCGGGGCCGGCGTATCGTCGGCCAGCACGGCATGCCAGCCTTGCGTGAGAAAGAGGCCGCCACCGGCTGCGGTGACGCCAAGGATGAATGCGGCGCCCAGAAGGCGCCGTAAGGCCTTGTTCATATGAGGACTCCTTGACCGGTGGTCGGTTCGCTGAGTGGCGGGGTGGCGCGGTCAAGGCCGGCTGCCCATCCAGTTCTGTAGCGTTTGTTACAGATATGCCGCTGGACGGATACCGTCAAGCGAATTATATAGTGCTTAGTAAAAAATTAAAAAAGGAGGATCGCCATGGCTAAGGGCCGTCCCCGCTCATTCGATATGGACGAGGCTCTCGACCAGGCTCTGCACCTGTTCTGGACCAAGGGCTATGAGGGCACCTCGCTGTCCGATCTGACGCAGGCGATGGGCATCAGCCCGCCCAGCCTCTATGCCGCCTTCGGCAACAAGGAGGAGCTGTTCCGCCGTGCGCTCGACCGGTACATGCAGGAAACCATCGACTTCGACGGCATCATGAGCGCGCCGACCGCCCGCGAAGTGGCGGAAAGGATGCTGCATATCAGCACCCAGATGGACCCGGAACGCCCGGCTGGCTGCCTGCTGGTGCAGGCGGCGCTGTCCTGCTCGGAAGCCTCCGATTCGGTACGCAAGGAGCTGATCGCCCGCCGCAAAGCCGGAGAGGACGCCCTGCGCACCCGTTTCGAGCGCGCCGTGCGCGAGGGCGACCTGCCGGCGACTGCCGACCCTGCCCTGCTGGCCGGCTACCTGACGGTCACCGCCGAGGGCATGGCCGTTCATGCCGCCAGCGGTGCCAGTCCAGAGACGCTGCGCGGCATTGCCAACGCCGCCCTCCAGGCCTGGTCCGTGCTGATTGCCGGCGACAAGAGCAGCGCTTCCCTGCCGGGTGAGGCGGCGGATTAGCCGCCGCCTCTCTCCAACAACGCCGGTCACGCGGTCTCCCGCACCATCGGCAGACGCTCCGGCCGGCCAACGCCCAGCCGGGCCATCGCATTGGCAACGGCGGGGCCGATGGGCGGCACGCCTGGCTCACCGACACCCGTGGGTGCCTCTGTCGAGGGCACGATGACGACCTCGATTTCCGGCATCTCATCGATGCGCAGCGAACGGTAGGTATCGAAGTTGCGCTGCACCGGCTGGCCGCCATCCAGGGCCACCTCGGCATAGAGCACATGGCCCAGGCCATAGCCGATGCCGCCCTCGATCTGCGCCCGGATCACGTCCGGATTAACGGCGACGCCGGAATCGATGGCGCACCAGACCTTGTGCACCCTCGGCCCGTTATCGCCCATCGAGACCTCGGCGATCTGCGCGACATAGCTGCCGAAGCTCTCGACCGCCGCCACACCGCGCGCCCGTCCTTCCGCCGGACGGCTGCCCGACCAGTCGGCAAGCTTCGCGACTTGCCGCAGCGCACCGGCCAGACGCGGCTTGTCCGCCATCATCGCCAGCCTTCCCTCGACCGGGTCCTGCCCGGCCTCCTCCAGCAACCGGTCGATGAAGCATTCGACCGCATAGCCGGTATGGGTATGGCCGACCGAACGCCACCACAGCACCGGCACCGGCGATTCCACCGTGTGCAGGTCACAGCGGAAATTGGCGACCTTGTAGGGCAGCTCCCGCGCGCCCTCGACGGAGGTGGCGTCAATGCCGTCCTTCACCAGGAACTGCTCGAACGGCGTACCGATGGCCAGCGACTGGCCGACAACAGTGTTGCTCCAGCCGGTGATCCTGCCGTCCTTGATCGCACCCTTCATGCGGTGCACGAAGATGGAGCGGTAATAGCCGCCGGTGATGTCGTCCTCGCGGCTCCAGACCAGCTTCACCGGGCGGTTCGGACCGATGGCCTTGGCCGCCTCCGCCAGCTCCACCGCAAGCTGGGCATCGCCCTGCGCGCGCCGGCCGAAGCTGCCGCCACCCAGCAGGGTTTCAACCGTCACCTTGCCGGGCTCCAGCCCCAGCACCTTGGCGATGGTCATGTGGTCCAGCGTCTGCAGCTGGCTGCCGAAGCGGGCGCGAGCCGTCTGCCCGTCCCATTCCAGATAACCGTCCAGAGGCTCCATAGGCGCGTGGGCTAGGTAGGGGAAGATATATTCCGCCTCAACGATCTTCGCGCCATCGCCAAAGGCCGCATCGGCATCGCCATGCGCCCCGGCGACCACACCCGGCTTTTTGGCGAGTGCCCGGTATTCCTCGATCATCGCCTCGCTGCCGCGCGTCTCGGCAGTGCTGTCGTCCCACTCGACGGACAGTGCCTCGCGCCCCTTCAGCGCCGGCCACATGCCCTCGGCATAGACCGCGACGCCGGAGGACAGCTGCTTCACATCGACGACACCGCGCACCTTGCGGGCCGCACTGTCATCGAACCGCACCAGCTTCGCACCGAAGCGCGGCGGCCGGGCGACCACCACGGTCAGCATGCCGGGCGTGCGGATGTCGATGGTGTATTCCGCCGTGCCGTTCACCTTGGCCGCGGTGTCCAGCTTGCGCAGCGCCTGCCCTTCCCTGCCGATCAGCTTGAAGGCAGACGGGTTTTTCAGCGCCACCTTCTCCGGCACCGGCAGGCCGGATGCGGCCTCGGCGAACTCACCGAACCGGCCGGTCTTGCCCGACGGATGGCGCAGCTGGCCGCGCTCGATGGTGATCTCGCCGGCTGGCACCTTCCAGCGCGCCGCAGCCGCCTGCACCAGCATGGCGCGCGCCGTGGCGCCTGCCTGGCGCATCTGCATGTAGGAATTGGCGATGGCGGTAGAGCCGCCAGTACCCTGCACGCCGAAGGCCAGGTTCTTGTAAAGCTCGACATTGGCAGGCGCATGCTCGGCCCGCATCTGCGCCCAGTCGGCGTCCATCTCCTCGGCGACCAGGGTGCTGAGGCCGGTGAACGGCCCCTGGCCGAACTCGATATGCTTCACCAGCACGGTCACGGTGTCGTCAGCGCCGACCCGCACGAAGGCGTTCGGCGCGAAAGTGCCGCCCTTGGCCGGGGGGGCGCCCCTGGCCTTGCCGATCAGCGGCAATTGCAGGGCGAGGGTAAGGCCGGCCGCGCCTTGCAGCACGGCACGGCGGGAAACGCGCATGGCAGTCATGGATCAGCCCTCCAGGGAACGGGCGGCGTCGTGGATCGCGGCCCGGATACGGACATAGGTGGCGCAGCGGCACAGATTGCCGTTCATCGCCGCGTCGATATCCGCGTCGGTCGGCGTCCGGTTCTCGGTCAACAGCGCGACGGCGCTCATCACCTGGCCGGACTGGCAATAACCGCACTGCGGCACGTCATGCGCGGTCCAGGCGGCCTGAACGGCGCGCGCCTCGGGGCTGGTGATCGCCTCGATGGTGGTCACCTCGCTGTCGGCGAGGACCGAGACCGGGAAGACGCAGGAACGCTGCGCCACGCCGTCCACGAAGACGGTGCAGGCGCCGCACTGCGCCATGCCGCAGCCGAATTTGGTGCCGGTCAGGCCCAGCGTGTCGCGCAGGACCCAGAGCAAGGGGGTATCGTCATCGACATCGACGCTGTGCGTCTGGCCGTTGACCTTGAGCGTGGTGGACATGGCTGCCTCACAGGTAGCTGGAATGGGACAAAACTGGTTGGACGCCGGAGGAACGGGGACGGCCGGCTCCTTCAAGCCGGTTTGCGTACAGCCGTTCCTCCTGTATGAGTTTTTGGGTGTCCAATCTTTTGTCGGACATCATATACTAATTAGACTCGATGGTCTTATCGAGTATAGTCCGTCCAAACGGAGCGTCTGTCAATACCCGCCATGCGTCCAATGAATGAAATTTGCGAGACAAGTGCGCTGACCAAGATGGAGCAGGTCGCCGATGCGGCGCGCCGGCTGTTTGCCCGCTATGGCTACAAGCGCACCTCCATGGATGATATTGCGCGTGAGGCCGGCGTTGCCAAGGCCACGCTCTATCTGCATTTCAAGGGCAAGGACGATGTGTTCCGCACCATGATGCGGCGCACTGCCGATCTGGTGCTGACGCGCTGCGACGCGGCGCTGACCAGCGGCGCCCCCTTCGCCGAGCGTCTGGAAGGCGTACTGGGTGCCTATTACGGCACCTGGATCGACCTGTTCGGCGACCCGGCCCATTGGGGCGAGCTGGTGCTGGTGAAGACGCAGATCGCCATGGACCAGGCGAAGGAGCTGGAAGGCCTCTATATCGACCGGTTCCGGGGATTCCTGGCCAGGGCGGAAGCCGATGGCGAGATCGATCTGTCGCGCGCCGGCACCGATGCCGACCAGCTCTGCCAGACGCTGATGCAGGCGGCCCTCGGCGCCAAGAGCGGCACCCCGCCGACGCCGGATGAATTCCGCCAGCGGCTGCGCAACATCGCCCGTCTGGCCGCCGCCGCCCTGATCCGCTGAAAGCCCTGACACACTGAGACAAGGCAGCCGATAGTCATGAATATGCCGCACGACTATCGCGAAGGCCATGCCGCCGCGGTGCTGAAGAACCCGGATCTCGCCGACCGCTATGTCGCGCACACCATGCTGGGCGACCCGCTGGCCGACGCGGCGGTGGCGGAATTGGCGCGCCATGCGCCGCAGCTGGCACAGGAATGGGTGCGCCTCGGCATGGATGAAGGGGCCGCCCGGCTGGCGGAGGCGCCGCCGGCGGTGCGCGATTTCTTCA
This sequence comes from Oceanibaculum sp., assembly GCF_022449305.1. NCBI lineage: Bacteria > Pseudomonadati > Pseudomonadota > Alphaproteobacteria > Rhodospirillales > Oceanibaculaceae > Oceanibaculum > Oceanibaculum sp. The sequence continues at coordinate 19,050 of NZ_JAKUSO010000033.1, forward strand.
TAGAATCCGAGAAAGTGCCCGACTGGTTCGACGAGGCCGCGACGCTGCCCGGTTGCCGGGCCTTCTACCGCAATTCCGAGATGTTCGTCGGCGCCTTCGTCGCCGCTGTGCTGATCGAGGGGTTCTCGACCCTGATCAGCCGGTCCTTCAGCATCACCGGACGGATGGTCGATCAGGGTGTGCGGCGGCTGAAGCAGAACAACCGCCAGCTGGTCGAAATCTTCCTGCCCGGCGGGCTTGGCCGCTATGGCGAAGGCTGGAAACTGTCGGTCCGTATCCGCCTTGTCCATGCCCGCATCCGCCAGCTTCTCGTCCAGTCGGACGAGTGGGAATCGGCGGCCTGGGGCACGCCGCTCAGCTCCGCCCATATCGCGTTTGCGACCGCGGCCTTCTCCGGCCTGCTGCTGAAGCGCGCGCGCATGCTGGGCGTCGAGCTGTCGGCGGAAGAGCGCGACGCCTTCATGACGATCTGGCGCTATGCCGGCCATCTGATGGGGGTCGATCCCGCCCTGCAATGCGCAACCGAGGAAGAGGCGCTGACGCTGTACGAGATCGGGGCGATGTGCGAACCGCCGATCAGCCTCGACTCCATCCTGCTGGCGAACGGGCTGATCAATTCCGCGCCGCTGGTGGCGGGCATAGAAGAACAGGCGGCGCGGCGGCGCCTGGCCCGGCGCATCTACCGCGTGTCGCGGGCGATGATCGGCGACGAGATGGCGGACGCACTGCGCTACCCCGCCCTCAACACGACAGGGACGCTTCTGCTGTTCCGCCTGAAGGGCCGGGCCGAACGCCTGATGCACCGCTATTTCCCGAAACTGGCCCAGCACCGGCAGCTCAGCCAGTTCCAGACCATGCTGAACGTGTCGCACTATGCCGATCAGGGGATCGGCTACCGGCTGCCCGGCCATGTGCATGCGGAAAAGGACGGTACGATATGAAACCCAACATTATTCCCCCCGTCCTGATCCTGAGCACCGGGCGCTGCGGCTCCACCATGGTGTCGGAGATGCTGAACCGGCATCCCGATGTGCTGAGCCTGTCGGAATTCTTCGTGCCGCTGGGGCAGAACGGCTTTGCCTGGGAAAATCCGACGGGCGAACGGATGTGGCAGACGCTGAGCCAGCAGTCGCCATCGCTTCACGCCATGCTGAAGGACGGGCTTGTCGTCGATGAGGGGCTGTATCCGCACGACGACCCCAATTCCCGTTTCTCGGCGTACGACATGCCGCCGGTGATAGCAACCACGCTGCCGCACCTGACGCCCGACTATGAGGCGCTGTATGACGCGCTGGAAAGCTTCGTGCGACCGCTGCCGAAAGCGCCGCTGGCGGACCAGTACAGGGCGCTGTTCGGCCATCTGATGGACCGGTTCGGCCGGCGGGTCTGGGTCGAGCGTTCCGGCGGATCGCTGATGCTGGCGGCCAAGCTGCTGCGGCTGTTCCCCGAGGCCCGGGTGGTGCATGTCTTCCGGGACGGGCGCGATACCGCCATCTCCATGAGCCGGCATCACAATTTCCGCGTGCTGCTGGCGATCCACAAGAAATGCCGGCGGCTGGGTCTCGACCTGCGGCGCGACTTCCTGAAGGATCGCGGCAGCCCTGCCGGCATCTGGCTGGAGAAGCTGTTCTTCAGCGTCGTCGATACCGGCATGCTGCTGCGCGAGGAGCCGGAGCTGGCGGAGTTCGGCGCGCTGTGGAGCGACATGATCCTGACCGGCGAGAAGATGCTAGGCCATCTGCCGCCCGAACGGCTGCGCAACCTGCGGTTCGAGGATGTGCAGCAGGCGCCGCGCGAGAAGCTATCGGAGCTGATCCGCTTCATCGATCCGTCGCTGCAAAACGAGGCGTGGCTGGAAGAGACGGCGGCGATGCTGCGCCCGACCCGCGCGAAATACACCGACCTGCCCGCCCCGCAACAGGCCACGCTCACCCGGGCCTGCGCGCCGGGACTCAGACATCTGGGCTATGCGGCATGAATGGGGACTGCCCCCTGCACGGCATAGATCTGGAGGCAGTCCTGCGGATCGCCGCCCGCACCTTCCAGCATCCACGCCCGGACGGCACCCTGCCCCGGCAGTTTCACGAAAAGACCCATGCCTGCCTGTCCGGCACGCTGCAGATCGACCCGCCGGACAATCCGGCCCTGCGGCACGGCCTGTTCGCGCAGGCCGGTCGCTATCCCGCCACCATCCGCTTTTCCAGTTCCTTCTTCGCCGACGACGAGGTGCCCGACGGGCGTGGGATGGCCATCCGGCTGACCGGCGTGGACGGCGCCCCTGACGGGCAGCAGGATTTCATCCTCATCAGCCAGGCGACCGCCCCGTTCCGTCACTCGGCCGATGCCGCCGCCCTGTTCGCCGCGCTGGATGGCGTGCCCCGGATGACGCCGTTCACCCTGCTGTCGCGCGCCTATATCCTGCCGGGCTTCGATCCCCGCCGCCTCCGCAGGCATTATCTGCAGCTGCTGTTCTCGACCGGTTTAACCCATGCCCGCATACGCGGGCTGCACCGGCTTGCCTATTACAGCATCACCCCCTACCGGCTGGGGGAGAGTGCGGCGAAATATATCTGCCGCCCGGATGCTGGTGCCTGGGACGGCCTGCGCGGCTACCGGCGGAGTTTCACCGAAAGGTTGCAGGCGGCCCTCGACCGGGGCGGCTTCGGTTTCGATTTCTGCCTGCAGCCCCGCGCGTCCGAAAGCGACCCCATCGACGATGCGGGTGTGACCTGGAAGGGCCCTGAGTTCCCCGTCGGCCGGCTGGAAATCCCGGCGCAGGATGTGAGCGCGGGCCTCACGCTTTCAGACGGGCTGGCCTTCAATCCCTGGAACTGCCTGCCCGACCATGAGCCGCTGGGGTCGCTGAACCTTCTGCGGCGGCATGCCTACGCGGAATCGGCGAAGCGGCGGAACGCCAGCGCGCCTTAACTGGACCACGGCCTCACTTGCCCCCTCACTTGCCATTGTCACTTATTCGCACTCGCGATATGTTTCGCGCTCTCGGACGCGTTTGGAGGTCAGGAGCATGGCAAGCTCGACACATACAGGCGGAGGCTGGCTGACGCCGCGGCGCACGCGCTGGCTGCTGGGCGGGCCGATGGCCATCCTGATCGCCATCCTGGCGATGGGGGCGATGCCGCTGTGGTTCCCGGTCGGCGCGGCGGGCGTCGATCACCTGATCTTTCCGCTGATCCTGTTTCCAGCATTGTGGGCCGCTCCGTTCTTCTACGCGATCCTGGCGGAGAATCTGCGCCGCGCCACGCTGGTGATGACCGGCATTGCCATCCTCAACGCGGCGGGTATCGCCGTGCTCTGGACTGCTTCCTGAAGGACCGGAACCCATGATCGAACTCTCACAGGCACGAAGCAAAAGGCTGCTGGCGGTGCATGGCTGGTCCGGCACGGTGCTGGGGCTGGCGCTCTATGTGGTGATTCTCACCGGCGCGGTGGTGGTCTTCGCACACGAGATCGGCACCTGGTCGGTCAGCGGCAGCCGGGCAGAGCAGCCGCTGGCAGCGCCGATGGATGCGAAGCTGCGCGAGCTGGCCGCACAGGTCGATCCGGAATATCTGGACGACATCAACTTGTTCCATAACGCGGCCGGGCACATCAGCGCCTTCTTCCACACGCATGGCGTGAAGGAAGACGGCCACCCTATGGAAAAGGGTGTGCGCTTTACCTTCGATCCGGTGACCGGCGAGACGCTGACGCGCCAGGAAGGCTATGCCGACGAGTTCGAGGAGCCGGTCAGCGCACTGCAGGACTTCCTGGTCGATCTGCATGTGAACCTGCATGCGCCCAACCCGATTGGCCTCTATCTGACGGGCATTCTGGGCTTCGTCATGCTGGCGGCCGCCGTCTCCGGCTTCCTGCTGCACCGGCATCTGATCAAGGACCTGTTCGTTTCCCCGCGCCTGTCGAGCCGCCTGCTGAATGCCCGCGACCGGCACATCCTGGCGGGCAGCTGGGGCCTGCCCTTCGCCTTCGTTCTGGCCTTCACCGGCGCCTTCCTCAGCTTTGCCGGCTCCATCGGCCTGATGACCATCAGCATGGTGGCGTTCGGCGGCGACCAGGAAAAGCTGATCGAGACCATCGTCGGGACGCCCGAGGGGGAGGATGCCACCCCGGCCCCGCTGGCCAATCTGGATGCGATGCTGCGGCAAGCCGCCGAGAAGTCACACTCCGCGCCGGCCTTCGTGTCGATCATGCATTATGGCCGCGCCGATGCGCGGGTCTTCTCCTTCCATCTTGCCGGCGAAGGGGAGCTACAGAGCCAGCAGCATGTCTTCAAGGGCAGCGACGGTTCCTATATTGGCCCGAAGCCGACCCTCGGCACCAAGCCGTCGGCCGGCGATGCCGCCTTCACCCTGGTCAGCGTGCTGCATTTCGGCACCTTCGCCGGCCTGCTGTCGCGGGTGATCTGGTTCGCGCTGGGGCTTGCCATGTGCTACGTCACGTTCACCGGCCTGCAGCTCTGGCTGCGGCGGCGCGCGGACAGCGCGCTGTGGCGCCGGCTTGGCCGCTCCGTGCCGATCGTCGGCTATGGCCTGCCGATTGCCCTGGCCGCCAGCGGCATCGGCTACCTGCTGGCGCTGCCCGCCGGAACCGTGCTGTTCTGGACGCCCGCCGGCTTCCTGATCGCCTCCGGCCTCGCCATCATCCTCGGCTGCATCCTGCGCGATGAGGCGCTGCTGTACCGGCTCTACAGGGGGCTGCTGGGTGCCTCCCTCCTCGCCCTGCCCGTGCTGCGCTGGCTGCTCGGCGGCACCGGCTGGGGGCCGCTGATGGCAAACGGCAACGATATCGTGGTGCTGCTCGACCTGGCGCTGGCGACTGGCGGCATCGGCTATCTCTACCTCTCCATCGCCCGCCGACCCGCTCCGCAATGGGGCGCCGACAAACGCCCGGTAGCCGCCGAATGATGACCGTGACCGTGACTCTCGCGGCGGTCCTGCTGTCGCTCGCCGGCATCGTCCTGCTGACCGCAACCGACCCGAAGCGCCGCCGCGTGTTCGGCCTGCCCGATGCGAAGTACCGCCCCGCTGCTATTGCCTGCCTGCTGATCCTGGCCCCCGGTGTCGCCCTGCTGATCGCCGGCCAGTCCGCCGCCTTCGTCATGTGGCTGGCTGCCGTCCCGCTTGCCGGATGGGCACTGGCCGCCATCCCGCCGGTAGCACTCAGCCGGAAGCGCTGATCGGGTCCGGCGCGGCAGTCACGCCCTTTCGAGAATGCCCCGGTAGAAATCGAGGAAGGCACGCAGGGCCGGCGGTACATAGCGGCGGCTGGGATAATAGATGTGCCAGGCAGGCAGGGTCGCGGCATAGTCTTCCAGCAGCCGGATCAGCCGCCCGGCCTGGACATGCGGCTCGGTATATTGCCGCGCCAGACGCGCGATGCCGGCGCCGGCAATCGCGGCGGAAACGACATACCGTGCGTCGTTCAGGATCAGTCGACCCTCGGGCGTCATCACGAACTCCGAGCCCGCCACCTCGAAGCGCCAGGAGAAGATGACGCCGCTGGGAAAGCGAATCCGGATGCAGTCATGACTGGCAAGGTCCTCAGGATGTAACGGCTGGCCGTGCCGCGCGAGATAGTCCGGGCTGGCCACGACATCATAGACCTCCGGCTTGCCGAGCGGCATGGCGATCATGTCATTCGCCATCTCCAGCCCCAGCCGGACGCCGGCATCGAAGCCTTCCGCAACGATGTCGATGACCCGCGCGTCCGAGATGAGCTCCAGCGACACCCTGGGATAGGCCGCCAGGAAGGCCGGCGCATGAGGCATGATGAGATGTTCCAGGGCTGGCGCCGGCACGCTGACCCGCACCACGCCGGAGGGCTGGCCGCTCAGGCTTTTGACCTGGGCGATGGCAGACTGAACATCTTCGAAGGCAGGCTCAAGAAGCGATACCAGCAACTCACCGGCCTCGGTCGGCGAGACGCTGCGCGTCGTGCGGTTCAGCAGGCGCAGTCCCAGCTCCTCTTCGAGGTTCCGCACGGACTGGCTGAGCGCCGGGCCTGTCACGCCGCGCTCCTGGGCGGCCCGCCGGAAGCTGCGCGTCCGTGCCACCACCAGGAAAGCCTCCAGATCGGCATAGCGCATGGTCACCCCTCTATAGATAAATTTCACTTATCAAATAAGTTAGGAAAGGCAAATTAAAGTTTTCGGTCCTTTCGGCAATAGTGAAGCGAACAGCCTCACCCCCGATCTTTTCCGCTGAAAGGATGAATCCAACATGATCAGCCTGAGCATCAACAACCAGCGCGTTGACGTAGAGACCGACCCCGGCACGCCGCTTCTGTGGGTACTGCGGGAGCATCTCGGCCTCGTCGGGACGCGCTTCGGCTGCGGCGCCGGCATGTGCGGCGCCTGCACGGTCCATATCGATGGCACGGCGTACTTCGCCTGCCAGACCCCGGTGGGCGATGTGGCCGATGGCCAGGTGGTGACCATCGAGGGGCTGTCGGACCAGGGCGACCATCCGGTTCAGCGCGCCTGGATCGCCGAGCAGGTGCCGCAATGCGGCTACTGCCAGTCCGGGCAGATCATGCGCGCCGCCGCGCTGCTGGCGCGCAACCCGAAGCCGAGCCGGGAGGAGATTGTCGAGGAAATGTCGGCAAACCTCTGCCGCTGCGGCACCTACGCCCGCATCGTGCGGGCCATCGAACGCGCAGCCGAGGAGGCCTGAGCCATGATCCTCAAGGACATGAAACCCACCCGCCGCGGATTCCTGGGCGGCAGCGGCACCCTTGCCTTCGCGCTGCTGGCAAGCGGCGGCGTTTCCGTCATCCGGTCGGCGGGCGCAACGCCTGCCACAGCCGGCACCCGGGATATCAATGGCTGGGTCGTGATCGAGCCGGACGGGTCGATCCTCATCCGCTTCGGCGCCGCCGAAATGGGACAGGGCGTCAATACCTCGCTGCCGATGATCGTCGCCGAAGAGCTGGATGCCGGCTGGTCCACCGTGAAGGCGGAGCAGGTCAGCATGGACCCCGATGGCATTTTCGGGAATCCCGGCTTCGGCGGCATCCTGTTCTCGGCGGGCAGTTCCTCGCTCGAAGGCTATTTCCAGCATCTGCGGCGGGCCGGAGCCACCGCGCGGCGGGTGCTGATCCACAGCGCGGCGGCCCATTGGGGTGTCTCCCCCGAACAGGTCACGACAGACTCCGGCGTGGTGGTGAACACCGCATCCGGCGCCCGGATGGGCTATGGCGAAGTGGCAGCGTTGCCGGCAATCGTGACCGAGGTGCCGGCGGTCGCTGATGCCGATCTGAAACCCCGGAAGGACTGGCGCATCATCGGCTCCGATCCGGGCCGGCTCGACATACCGGGCAAGACCCGGGGGGCCGCAATCTACTCGATCGATATCCGGTTGCCCGGCATGCTCTATGCCGCCCAACTGCAGGCACCGGTCGAAGGCGAAACGCCGGTCACCGTCTCGGACCGCGCGGCGCGCGACCTGCCCGGCGTGGTGCAGATCGTCAAACTCGCCAACAGCGTGGCCGTACTCGCGGAACGCTGGGAGACGGCGCTCGCCGCACGCGATCTGCTGGACGTCAGCTGGAGCGCGAATTCCGAGTTCCGCCAATACAGCAGCGACCGCGAACTGGAGGAGCTTTCCCGGGCGGTGGACGACCCGTCGCTGCCCGCCTTCCCATGGGAAAGCCGGGGCGATGCCGTAACGGCGCTGGCGCAGGGCACACGGAAGCATGCCGCGACCTACAGCACCACCCATCTCTACCATGCCCAGATGGAGCCGCTGAATGCCGTCGCCTCAGTTGATGCGGATGGCAAGGGGGCGGAGGTCTGGCTGGGAACGCAGAGCCAGACGGTCTCCATCGGCGTGGCCGCCGCCGTCCTGGGGACGACGCCTGACCGTATCCGCTTTCACGCCATGCAGATGGGCGGTGCCTTCGGCCGCCGGACCGTCTTCGCCCGCGACCTGCTGCGCGATGCGCTGCTGCTGTCGCGCGCGGCGGGACGGCCGGTGAAGCTGATGTGGACCCGGGAGGATGATGTGAAGAATGGCTGGCTGCGGCCGGCAACGGTCCATCGCCTCGAAGCGACGCTCGACGCCGATGGCACTGTCACGGCAATGCGCCACCGCGTCGCCTCGCCGTCGATCCTGCAATTCGCCTTTCCGCAACGCTGGAACCCGGAGACCGGTCGCGATGTCCTGGTCATGGAAGGCACCGAGAGTACCGACTACGCGATCCCGGATTTCCGCGCGGAGCATGTCATCACCCCGCGCCGCTGCCGCGTCTCGGCATGGCGTGGCATCGGCTGGGCCCCGAACTGCTTTGCCCGCGAATGTTTCATCGACGAGCTGGCGGAACAGGCCGGCAGCGATCCAGTCGCCTTCCGCCGGAAGCTGCTGCGCGACAGCCCGCGCGGCCAGGCAGTGCTCGACGCCGTGGTCGCCATGGCCGGCTTCGGACAGGCGCCGCAGGGACGTGCCCATGGCCTTTCCTTCGCCGGCTACAAGGAAACAAGGGGTGCCGGCGTCGCGGAAGTATCGGTCGAGAATGGCCGGTTCCGCGTGCATCGCTTCTGGGCAGCGGTCGATCCGGGCTTCGCCGTGCATCCGGACAATCTGCGGGCACAGGTCGAAGGCGGCATCCTGTTCGGGCTGTCCTCCCTGATGCGCGAACGCGCAAGCTATACGGATGGCATGATCGACCAGAGCAATTTCTACGATTATGAGCCGATCCGTATCGGCGAGATCCCGGAGATCGAGGTACGGATCGTGGAGTCCGACTCGGCACCCAGCGGCGCGGGCGAGATCGGCGTCCCGATGACAGGCGCGGCCGTGGCGAATGCCATAAGGCTTCTGACCGGCACGGCCCCGCGGCAGATGCCGTTCAACCTGGAACAGTCCTGACGCAATCTTGCGCCCCCTGATCCCGCCCCTGGACCCTACGAATATCCGCCGTGGCTCTAGGGGCGGCGCGGCTGTGGGAGTAGCTGTCAGGAAAGCGTCATACTTTCCGAGGACCGGCTCATGACCCACATGCCCATCACCATGGACAATCACTGGCTGCCCTTCACCAACAACCGGCTGTTCCACCAGGAGCCGCAGATCTTCGCGCGGGCGAAGGGCGTGCGCTACTGGACGCCGGAGGGCCAGGAAATCCTCGACGGGTCGTCCGGGCTGTTCTGCTCCGCCGCCGGCCATGGCCGGCCGGAGATCGCCGAGGCGGTCCACAAGCAGCTGATGGAGCTGGACTATACGCCGCATTTCCAGCGCGCCGCCCCGGTCTCCTTCGAGCTGGCGCGCCGCCTCGCGGAAATCCTGCCGGACGGCATCGACCGGCTGTTCTTTGGCTCCTCCGGGTCGGAGGCTGTCGACAGCGCGATGAAGATCTGCCTCGCCTACCATCGTGCGCGGGGCGAGGCGCAGCGCACCCGATTCGTCTCCCGCTCCTGGGGCTATCACGGCGTCAATCTGGGCGGCACTTCGCTGGCCGGCATGGTCGGCAACCGCCGCGACTTCTCCGGCGTCACCTGCGATGTCGTGCATATGCGCCACACCTGGAACGAGGAGCAGCGCTTCACCCGCAGCCAGCCTGAGGACGGCGCGCATCTGGCCGACGATCTGGAGGATATGTGCAAGACCTATGGCGGCGAGACCATCGCCGCCGTGTTCGTCGAGCCGATTGCCGGCTCCATCGGCACCATCGTGCCGCCGAAGGGCTATCTGCAGCGGCTGCGCCAGATTGCCGACAAGTATGGCATCCTGCTGGTGTTCGACGAAGTCATCACCGGCTTCGGACGTACCGGGTCCGCCTTCGCCTCGCAGGAATTCGGCGTCACCCCGGATGTCATCACCATGGCAAAAGCACTTACCAACGGCACCATCCCGATGAGCGCCGTTGCGGTGAAGACGGAAATCCAGAAGACCGTCATCGCCTCGGTCACGGCGGATCGGCCGGAACTGATGCATGGCTACACCTACTCCGCCCACCCGGTCGCCTGCGCCGCTGCCCTGGCCGCGCTGGACATCTACCGCGACGAGAAGCTGTTCGAGCGCGGCAAGTCCCTGTCCGATACCTTCCTGGATGGCGTGTTCGGCCTGCGCAACCTTCCGCAGGTCTATGATCTGCGCGGCCATGGCATGATGGCCGGCATCCAGCTGACGCCGGGCAAGGCGCCGGGCGAGAAGGGCTCCATCGTGCAGCGCCTGCTGTTCAAGGACGGGCTGCATGTGAAGGCAACCGGCGATGCGCTGATCTTCGCGCCGGCGCTGGTCAGCGAGGAATCCGACCTGGAACAGATGGTCGACAGCCTGCGCCGGGTGCTGGGCCGCAGCGACCTCTAGCCCTTCAGGTCGCGGACGATCCCGGCCAGCAGCTTCAGCCCCGGCTCGATGGCTTCCAGCGGTATGGCAGCGAAGCCGAGGCGCAGGCGGTTCGCTGGCGGGTCGGCGCGCAGGTAGTGCACGTCGCCCGGCTCCACCAGCAGCCCGGCCTGCGCGGCGCGGGCCGCCACCTCCCGCGCCGACATGCCTTTGGGCAGGGTCAGCCAGATGGCCGAGCCGCCGGTCGTCATCGTCACGTCGCAGTCCGGCAGCAGCCGGGCGGCGGCGGCGAGCATGGTCTGCCATTTCTTCGACAGGCTGGCGCGCTGGCGGCGGATATGGGCGTCGAAATGCCCCTCTGCCAGGAAGATTGCCATGGCCCGCTGGTCCAGCGTGGAGGTGTGCCGGTACATCAGCCGGCGCAGCGCCCGCAATTCCGCAATCAGCGGCTGTTCGGCAACGATGAAGCCGAGGCGCAGCCCCGGAAACAGCGGCTTCGACAGGCTGCCGACATGGATCACCCGACCGCTCTGGTCGAAGCTCTTCAGCGCCGGGCGCTGCGGGCCGACGAAGTTCAGCTCATGCTCGTAATCATCCTCCAGGATCAGGAAATCGTGGCGCTCCGCCGCTGAGAGCAGCGACATCCGCCGGTCCACCGTCATGGTCACGCTGGTCGGCGACTGGTGGCCTGGCGTGACATAGACAAGGCTGGCGCCGGCCAGCGTCTCGGTCACGCGGATGCCGTTGCCATCTACCTCATGCGCGCGCAGCACTGCCCCATGCGACAGGAAGATGTTGCGGGCATCGACATAGCCCGGCTCCTCCATATCAACCCGCGTGCCCGGCCCGCACAGCAGCACCGCGACCAGATAGAGCGCATTCTGCGCCCCGACGGTGACCAGCAGATTCTCCGGCTCGGTGCGGAAGCCGCGCTGCGGCAGCACCCGGCGGATGATCTGCTCGACCAGCATGGAATCGTCGGCGTCGATATGGTCCGCCATCCAGTCCCTTGAATGCAGCGTAGTGCCGGCGATCCGAACGCAGTCCCGCCAGCGGCTGAGGGAGGTCTTGTCCGGTGCTGTCTGGCCATAGATGAAGGGATAGGGGAAATCGTGCCAGTTGGCCGGCTTCACGATGTTCTGCTGGCCGGAGAAGGACCGCCGCAGCCGATGGCCGAAATCGACCGAGGAGGCCGCCGCCGGGATCAGGTTCCGCGCCCGGTCATCCACCTTGATGTGGAGCTGTTCGCGGACATAGCGCTCATCGATGAAATAGCCCCGGCGATTGACGGACTTCAGATAGCCATCCTCGGCCAGCCGCTCATAGACCAGCGTTACCGTGTTGCGCGAGACCTTGATGCGCTGCGCCATCACGCGCGTGGCCGGCAGCGGTTCGTGAAACGGCAGGGCGCCGGCCAGAATCGCCTCCACCAGCCGCTCCTGAATCTGCTGCTGCAGACGCTTGGCGGGATCGAGCGGCGCTGCGAAGAAGCGCTCTAGCATGCGCCACAGGCGCGGTTGTCAGTCCCTGGCCCCATAGTTTTCAACCCGTGGCTCTAAGCCGCCTTGTTGCGGAGCAATAAGATTTTTGCAGTGCGGCAACGAAATCACAAGAACAGACACGCACCGGGACAGACAGCACCCCGCGCCAAAGCGGGGGCGGCAATCGGCGGCACAGTCAGCCAGCCGGACAGAACAGGAGAATGGGACATGCGGAAAATCAGCTTCGGGACCAGTCTGGGACGGCGAACCTTCCTGAAATCCACGGCGTTGGCCGGCGCCGGCCTTGCCATGCCGGCCATCGTTAGCCGGGGTGTGCTGGCCTCGTCGGGCGAGATCAACATCATGATGTGGTCGGACTATCTGCCGGAAAGCTTCGTGAAGGGCTTTTCCGACAAGACCGGCATCAAGATCAATTTCACCGGCATCGGCTCGAACGACGAGATCATCAACAAGCTGCGCGCTACCAATGGCGAGGGCTTCGACATCGTCACCCCAACGGTGAACCGCAACCCGCTGTGGGCCGAGCTGAACCTGCTGCAGCCCTTCGACATGAAGCGGGTGCCGCTGGACAAGGTGAACCCGGCGATGGCGCTGGGCGAGGCGCACTGGAATTTCGGCGGCAAGGGCACACACTGGCTGCCGCATATCTGGGGCACCGAGGGCGTGGCCTGGCGCACCGACGCGTTCAAGCCGGCCGGCGAGTTCCCCAGCTATTACGATGTCTGGGACGAGGCCAATGCCGGCAAGACCATGGGTCGCGCCCATTCGATGATGCTGGGCCTCGGCCTGGGGCTGGAGCGGCGCGGCGAGATGGCGCCGGGCTCGATCTGGGCGGCCTACAAGGACGAGACCAAGATGAAGGAGGTCTGGACCAAGCTGACCGAGACCGCCATCGCCAAGAAGAAGAACATCAAGCTGCTGTGGAACGATGCTGACGCGCAGAAGAACGGCCTGCTGAACGAGGGCGTCATCGTCGGCCAGACCTGGGACGGCCCGCCGATTGCCCTAAAGACCGCCGGTGAACCGGTCATGTACCGGGCGCCGGTCGAGGGCGCGATGGCCTGGGTGGACGGCCTCGCCATGCCCGTCGGTGCCAAGAATATCGACCAGATCTACGCCTTCATCGAAGCCGCCTACGACGCCAAGCTGGCCGGCGAGGCGATCAAGAGCCACGGCTATAACTCGCCGGTCCTGGGCGCCGACAAGTATGGCGGCGAGGTCTATGCCAAGAATTTCGCCGACGCCTATCCCGGCGACGCGCTGGCCAAGCTGAACCCCTGGCCGGCCGAAATGCCCTGGTACGCCAAGACCCGCACGGAGTTCGTGAACAAGTTCATGAGCGCCTGACCCTGATCCCGTCCGGTCCCGGCTGCCCTTCGCACGGAGGGGTGGCCGGGCCGGAAGCGATGCGCGCGGCGCAGCCTCTGCGGTTATCCGGCTGCGGCGCCTCCACATCACCGGATAAGGGTGTGCAATGACCACCAGGGATATCCTGCTCGATCACGTCAGCATCCGGTTCGGCGCCTATACGGCGGTGGACAATGCCTATCTGACGATCAAGGGCGGGGAGTTCTTTTCCTTTCTCGGCCCGTCGGGCTGCGGCAAGACCACGCTGCTGCGCTGCATCTCCGGCTTCGTCGATCCCAGCGAGGGCCGCGTGCTGATCGGCGGCAAGGACATGAGCGGTGTCGGGCCGAACAGGCGCCCGACCGCGCTGATCTTCCAGAACCTGGCACTGTTTCCGCTGATGAGTGTGGCGGAGAACATCGCCTTCCCGCTGGAGGTGCGCGGCGTGGGCCGCAAGGAACGGCGCAAACGTGCCGATGAGCTGCTGGAGCTGATCGCCCTGCCCGGCACTGGCGACAAGAAGGTGCATGAGCTGTCCGGCGGCCAGCGGCAGCGCGTCGCCATCGCCCGCGCGCTGGCGGTAGAACCTGACATATTGCTGCTGGACGAACCGCTGTCGGCACTCGACCTGAAGCTGCGCCAGCATATGCGCAGCGAGCTGCGCGCGATCCAGCAGCGGGTCGGCCTGACCTTCATCTACATCACCCACGATCAGGGCGAGGCGCTGACCATGTCGGACCGCGTCGCCGTGATGAATCGCGGTGTGATCGAACAGATCGGCGATCCGGAGTCAGTCTATGAGCGCCCGAAGACCGCCTTCGTCGCCGCCTTCGTCGGGGAGACCAACCAGATACCCGGCATCGTCGCCGGCCAGGACGGGCAGATCGCCGTGCTGGACACGCCACTTGGCCTTTTGTCGGGCCGCGCCGGCGGCGGCCGCTCCTACAAGCAAGGCGACCGCTGCCTGCTGTTCATCCGCCCGGAAAGGCTGCGGCTGGCCGACCCCGCCGGTGACGGTGTCAACCGGATCGCCGCCCGCCATGTGACGGAGGAATTCGAGGGCAGCATCCGCCATCTGTTCCTGAAGGCGGAAGGCCATGAGCTGCGCGTCAGCCTGGTGAATGATGGCAGCATGGCCACGTCGCGCCGTGCGGACGATACCGTCACTGTCACCTTCGATGCCGGCTTCGCCATGGTGCTGCCGGAGGACGGCGCGCCGGACGGTGCCGCATGATTCAGGCGCTGCGCACCGCCTTCGACAATCTGGCCGGCCGGCACGGTCTGGGCGTTGCAATATTCGTGGGCGCGGCGGTCTTCCTGTGGGTGCTGGTGCTGATCGTGCTGCCGCAGCTCTCCATGCTGGATTTCTCCTTCCGGCATAATCTTCCCCCGGCGGAGATCGGCGGCCCGGACGACGTCTATACGCTGGAGAATTACCGCTATTTCCTGATCGGCCCCGATGCCGGGCTGAATAGCCTGGATATCGGCGTGCTGCTGCGCACCATCCTGGCCGCGCTGTTCGTGACGCTGATCGATATCGCGCTGTGCTACCCCATCGCCTTCATCCTCGCCCATTCGGCCCGGGGCGTGGCTGTGCGGCTGATGGTGATCGGCCTTATTGTACCGTTCTGGGTGAACGAAATCCTGCGCGCCTTCGCCTTCCGCGTGCTGTTCGGCACCACCGGCCTGATCAACGGCGTCGGCATGGGGCTGGGGCTGTGGGAGGCACCCATCGACTTCATCCGCGCCGATGTCGCGCTCTATGCCGGGCTGACCTACGCCTACATCCTGCTGATGGTGTTCCCGATCTACAACGCGGTCGAGGCGCTGGACCGCAACCAGATCGAGGCGGCGCGCGACATGGGGGCCAGCTGGTGGCGGGTGCACTCGCGCGTCGTGCTGCCGGTGGCAAAGCCCGGCATCGCCTCGGGCGCCACCATGGTGTTCATGCTGACCGCCGGCGCGCTGGCCGCGCCGCAGATTCTGGGCGGCCCGTCGAATCTGTGGTTCACCCAACTGATCTACCAATGGTTCAACGAGGCCGGCGACTGGCCGCGCGGCGCCGCCTACGCCACGATCCTGCTGGTGGTGTGCCTCAGCTTCGTGCTGATGACGATGCGGGTCTTCAGGGTCTCCATCGGGGCGATCGGGCGATGAGGCGCTTCACCGGCGATGGCGCGTTCGCGGCAGGCTTTTCCCTGCTGTTATTCGCCTACCTGTTCGGGCCGCTGATCATCATGGTGATCACCGCCTTCAACTCCTCCGCCTTCCCCAGGATCACGCCCTGGGAATGTTTCACCACGGACTGGTTCAGCGTCCTCATCGACAATCAGCGGCTGATGGCGGGGCTGGTCATCAGCATCGGCATCGGCATCGGCGTGGTGGCGCTGTCCGTGCCCATCGGGCTGGCGGGTGCCCTGGCCTTGAGCGAGATCGGCCCGCGCCTGCGCTCCGCCCTTTATGCCGTGCTGATCACGCCGATCCTGATTCCCGGCGTGGTGCTGGGCATCTCCACCCTCGTCTTCTGGGGCGGCCTCGCGCGGATGCTGGGCGTGGGCTATGGCAGCGGCTTCTATAACGGCATCTTCCTGACTTTGCTGGGCCAGGCGACCTTCATCTCGGCCTATGCCATGCTGATCTTCATGGCGCGGCTGCAGCGCTTCGACGCCACGCTGACCGAGGCCGCGCTCGATCTCGGCGCCACGCCCGGCCAGGCCTTCCGGCGGATCATGCTGCCCTTCCTGAAGCCGGCCATCGGCTCGGCGGCCTTCCTCACCCTGCTGGCCTCCTTCGAGAACTACAACACCACCGTCTTCACCATCCTGTCGGACAATACCTTCACTACGGCGCTGGCCTCCAAGGTGCGGCACGGCACCGACCCCTCGCTGTCGGCGCTGGCGGTCATCATCATCGGCCTGACGCTGATTGGCGCCATGGTGCATGAGGCCTATATCCGCCGGCAGGAGCTGCTGCGCACCGGCCGCCCCCGGATATCGCGGCTCTATGCCAATCCGGTGACGCGGGCGCTGACCCATCCGGCAGGCGTGGCCACCGTGCTGGTGCTGCTGGCCGCCGGCCTCGTCTGGCAGGGCAGCCGGCACGATTCCGCCGCCTGCATCGCCGACATTGCCGCCGAGAAGCGGGCACTGCAGGAGAAACTGTTGGAGCAGCAGCGCCAGTCGGTCCCACCACCAGCCCCGGCTACGTCCGGAGGGGCGGCCTCAGGCAACCCCTCGCCGTTCGGTGGGGCGTTCGGCGGCGATGCCCTGCGGCCGGGGGCAACCCCTACCCGTTAGGCCTACTTCGCCGTCCAGCCGCCATCGACCAGCAGCATGGAGCCAGTGCAGAAGCTGCTTTCCTCGCTGGCCAGGAACAGGATGGCGTTGGCGATCTCCTGCGGCTTGCCCAGCCGCTTCATCGCCTGGCGCTTCTCCAGCCCGTCGCGCAGCGCTGCCGCATCGTTGCTCTTGCGGAAAATCTCGTCGAAATAGGGCGATTCGATCGTCCCCGGCGCCACGCAGTTCACCCGGATATTGGCGTCCACATGATCCAGCGCCATGGCGCGGGTTAGTGAGGCGACCGCGCCCTTGGAGGCGCAATAGGCCGCGCGGTTCGGGATGCCGACCTTGGAGACGGTGGAGGCGGTGTTCACGATCACCCCGCCGCCCTGCTTCTCCATGATCGGGATGGCGTGCTTGCAGCCATAGAACACGCCGTTGACGTTCACCGACATCAGCGCATCCCAGTCTTCCTCTGTGGTGTTCACCACCGTGCCGGCGATGCCATAGCCGGCATTGTTCACCAGAATGTCCAGCCTGCCATGGCGTGCGACCACATCCTCGACCATCGCCTTCACGGCCTTCGAATCAGCGACGTTTACGGCCAAAGCCTCGCCCTTGCCGCCGGCCTGTTTCAGCTCCTCGGCAACCTTGGATGCTGCTTCCGCATTGCGGTCGGCGACGACGACGTACGCCCCTTCACGGGCAAAGGTCAGGCAGGTGGCGTGGCCGATACCGGAGCCGCCGCCGGTGACGATGGCGATCTTGTCTTTCAGGCGCATGGTTTTCTCTTTCTTCTGCGGAAAGCGGGTTGGTCAGTTCATGCTGTAGAGCATCTTGGGCAGCCAGGTCGCCAGTGCGGGGAAGAAGAACACCAGCGCCAGCGTGAGGATCTGCATACAGATAAAGGGGATGACACCCTTGTACATATGCATGAGTGTGATGCTGGGCGGCGCGATGGCGCGCAGGTAGAAGATTGCGGGCGCCATCGGCGGGGTGAGGTAGCTGGTCTGCAGGATCACCAGGAACAGCACCGAGAACCACAGCGGGTCGATGCCGTACAGCTTCACCAGCGGAATCGCGATCGGGATAACGATAAGCACAATGGAGATCAGCTCCAGCACGAAGCCGGCCAGGAAGGTCATGAACAGGATCAGCGCCACTGCCGGCCAGCCGGCGAGCCCATATTCCGCCAGCAGCTTCTGGATCGCCACCATGCCGCCGGAGGCATAGAACACGCCGGCGAACATGCTGCCGCCCAGCACGATCAGCAGGATCATCGCGGTAATGGAGAGCGTGCGGTACAGCGCCTCCTTCAGCATCGGCAAGCTGAACTGGCGGTAGATGAAGCACAGCAGGATGCTGCCGAAGGCGCCAGTGGCAGCGGCTTCGGTCGGAGTCGCCCAGCCCAGCAGAATCGTGCCCAGCACAGCGCAGATAAGGAAGACCGGCGGCAGCAGCGCCACGAAGGTGATGCGCAGTTTCTCGGCAAGCGGGATATCGTCTTCCGGTCCGGCCGCCTCGCGCGGAGCCAGCGACGGATTAAGCGTGCAGGCGATGACGATATAAGCCAGGAACAGGCCCGACATGATGAGGCCGGGAAACATGATGCCGGCGAACAGATCGCCCACCGGAATATCGGCGACCGGCGCCAGCACGACGACGATCACCGAGGGCGGGATGATGGTACCCAGCGATCCGCCAGCGCAGATCGTGCCGGAGATCAGGCCCTTGTCGTAGGCGTATTTCATCATCGCCGGGATCGCCAGCATGCCAACCACTGTCTCGGTGGCCCCAGTAATGCCGGTCGCGGCAGCGAACACGGTACACATGATGACGCTGCCGATGGCGAGGCCGCCCGGCAGGCGCCTGGTCCACAGATGGATAGCGTCGAACAGCCGGCTGGCGATGCCGGAGCGCTCCAGCAGTGCGCCCATGAAGACGAACAGCGGAATGGCGCCAAGGATATAGTTAGTCGAGACGTCATCGACCTTGGAGATGAACTGGGCGACCGCCGCGTCGCCGAAGCGCAGCAGGCCGAAGACCAGCGCCACGCTCATCAGCGAGAAGGCGATGGGAATACCGGCGGCGACGAAGACAAGCAGCGCCGGGAACATCCAGAGGGCAAGGCCAGTCATGATCGGCTATCCGTCGCGTCGCTGGCAAACAGCGCCTGAAGGTTCTTGGCGAATTCGATCAGCACCTGCAACAGGAACACCGCAAAACCGACGACCAGCACCACCCGGTAAGGCCATATCTGCGGATTCCAGGCTGACTGGCCGGTGCCTTCGCCACTGACATAGGCGCGCACCAGATAACCCCACAGCCCCCAGGTCAGCCAGGCAACGCAAGGAATGAAGAAGCAATAGCCGATGACGTTCACCAGCGCCTTGCCGCGCGGCGGCAGGTTGCCATGCAGCACGTCCACGGTGACATGCTGGCGCACTTTCAGCGCATGGGCCATGCCGAGCATGAAGATCGCGCCCATCATCATGTAGCCCAGTTCATAGGCCCAGAAGGTCGGCGCGGAAAACAGGTAGCGGCTCATCACCTCGTAAACCATCGCCAGGATCAGCGGGATGATGAGGATAACGCCGATGACCGCAGCCGCATCGGTCACGCGCTCCAGGGTCCGCAGCAATCGCATATGCCCCTCGGTGTCTGGTTGCGCCGAAGGGCGGGCGGCCAGCACCGCCCGCCCTGTGGCATGGGCTTCGGTTTACTGCTGCGTGATGCCGATCGGCAGACGGAACTTCGACCAGTTGGCGATGTCCTTCTGGAAGGCGCGCTGATGCTCATAGGCCTTCTTGAACCAGGCATTGCTGGCGGACTGCTTGTCCGCCCACTTGAAGGACGCTTCCTTGGCAGCGGCAATGAAGCTGGGGTCCAGCTGCACAAACTCGTTACCGCCCTGGCTGGTAAGGAACTTGTAGCCCTCGATGTCGTCCTTGCCGTAGCCGATGAAGGTTTCGTAGGTGGTCAGCTTGCCGGCCAGCTCGATCAGCCCCTTGTCCTTGTCGGACAGCTTGGCCCAGGCATCCTTGTTGAACATGCACTCATGCGCGCCCGATGGCTGATGGACGCCCGGCGTCACGATATACTTGGCGATCTTGTGGAA
>NZ_JAKUSO010000034.1:0-38235 GCF_022449305.1 Oceanibaculum sp.
AATCGCACGGCCGCCTCTATAATCTTCTGGAAGGGGCGTTCAACAGCTTCGCCAATGGCTATCGCCGGCTGCTGATCGGCTCGCTGAAGGTGCGCTTCCTGGTGGTGCTGGTTGGCCTGGGTGTCGCCGGGTCGAGCTATTTCCTGTTCACGAACCTGAAGTCGGAACTGGCGCCGACCGAGGATCGCGGCACCATCAACGTGTTCTCCAGCGCGCCGGAAGGGGCGACGCTGGAATTCGCCGATCATTACGCCCAGAAGTTCGAGAAGATGCTGCTGGACACGCCGGAGGTGGAGGGCGCCATCGTCATTACCGGCTTCCCCGATGTCACCCAGTCGGTCTCCTTCGCGCGCCTGAAGAACTGGGAGGATCGCGACCGCAAGCAGCAGACCGTGGTGGAGGAGCTGCAGAAGAAGCTGGCGAAGATCGCCGGCATCCGCGCCTTCGCCATCAACCGCCCGGCCTTCGGCCAGAATTCGCGCGAGCGGCCGATCCAGTTCGTGCTGCAGACCACCGCCAGCTATCAGGAGCTGGAAGGCTATCTGGAACTGGTCATGAAGGAGGCGCGGGACTATCCGGGCTTCGTCAACCTCGACGACGATCTGAAGCTGAACAAGCCGCAGCTCGATATTGATGTGGACCGCGAGAAGGCAGCCGATCTCGGCATCCCCATCTCGGTCATCGGGCGGACGCTGGAAACCCTGCTGGGCGGGCGCCAGGTCACGCGCTTCAACATGAATGGCGAGCAGTATGACGTCATTGTCCAGGTCGAGGATGCGGACCGCCGTACGCCGGGCGACCTGTCGGGCATCTATCTGCGCACGCCGCGCGGGGAGATGGTGCAGTTCTCCAACCTCGCGAAGGTGGAGGAGGTGGTCGCCCCGCGTGAACTGAACCGCTTCAACCAGCTGCGCTCTGCCACCATCACCGCCAATCTGGCGCCGGGCTACGCGCTGGGCGAGGGGCTGGTGTTCCTGGAAGAGACGGCCGCGCGCGTACTGCCGGCCAATGTGCAGACCGACCTGAACGGCCAGTCGCGCGAATTCCGCCAGGCCGGCCAGGCGCTCTATGTCATCTTCCTGCTGGCGCTGGCCTTCATCTATCTGGTGCTGGCGGCGCAGTTCGAGAGCTTCGTCGATCCGCTGATCATCATCCTGACCGTGCCGCTGTCGCTGACCGGCGCGCTGGCAGCGCTGTATTTCACCGGCAACACGATCAACATCTACAGCCAGATCGGATTGATCACGCTGGTCGGGCTGATCACCAAGCACGGCATCCTGATCGTGGAGTTCGCCAACCAGCTGCAGGAGCGTGGCATGAAGCTGCGCGAGGCGGTGGTGGAATCCGCCGTGCTGCGCCTGCGCCCGATCCTGATGACGACGGGCGCCATGGTGCTGGGTGCGGTGCCGCTGGCGGTGGCCACCGGTGCCGGCGCGGAAAGCCGCCAGGCCATCGGCTGGGTGATCGTCGGCGGCATGACCTGCGGCACGATCCTCACCCTGTTCGTGGTGCCGA
Source organism: Oceanibaculum sp. (assembly GCF_022449305.1). NCBI lineage: Bacteria > Pseudomonadati > Pseudomonadota > Alphaproteobacteria > Rhodospirillales > Oceanibaculaceae > Oceanibaculum > Oceanibaculum sp. The sequence goes on from NZ_JAKUSO010000034.1 coordinate 1,516, forward strand.
CCATCTATACGCTGCTGACCCGCCAGCGCGGCGGCGAGGCGCCGGAAATCCTGGCCGATCCGCAGAAGCCCGTCCCCAGCCCGGCAGAATGACCGGGGGCGTAAGGGAAGCGGAAATACCCCGCACGGTTGATCCCGGCCCATCCGCATTGTAGCACTGTCGGGAAGCGTGCCGCGCCGATGGCGCCAGAGGAGGGCTCTCCAGGCCATGCCCGCCAGGGACAATCGCATTGCCGTGTCGCGGGACGGCCGGACTGTCGTGCTGACCCTGTCCGGCAGCTGGACCATGACGGGACAGCCGCCGCGCCTGCGCGACCTGCTGGCCCAGCCCGCAGAGGCCGAGGGTACAAGCGTCACCGTCCGGGTGCGCGATCTGGAGCGCTGGGACGCAACCCTTCCCGCTTTCATCTATGCGCTGAAGGCGGAGGCCGCCCGCCGCGGCCAGAAGCTCCGCCTGGACGGGCTGCCCGAATCGCTGACGGCTGCCCTTGGACTTGCCGACAAGTCGGACCGCCCCGCGCCCCGCAACAAAGCATCGGATGGCGGCTTCGCCAGCCGGGTCGGCCTCGGCACGCTGGCTGAACTGCGCCGCCTGCGCACCGTCGTCGGATTCCTCGGCGATGTGATGCTGGAGCTGTTTGCGCCCCGGCGCGGCGTGCGCCAGCGTCCGCGCGCGTCGGAAACGCTGGCACTGTTCCGCGATGCCGGCGCCGGCACGCTGGCCATCGTTTCCATCGTCACCCTGCTGGTCGGCGCCATCCTTGCCTTTGTCGGTGCGGTGCAGCTGCGCAATTTCGGCGCCGGCATCCTGGTTGCCGATCTGGTGGGCATCGCCATGGCGCGCGAACTGGCGGCGGTGATGACCGCCATCGTCGTGGCCGGGCGGACCGGTGCGTCCTATGCCGCGCGGCTGGCCGCCATGCAGGGCAATGAGGAGATCGACGCGCTGAAGACGCTGGGCATCTCGCCTGTCGCCTATCTGGTGGTGCCGCGCGTGCTGGCGCTCTCGGCGATGATGCCGCTGCTCTACATCTATGGCACGGCGATGGGTCTGCTGGGCGGCATGCTGATCGCCATCGGCGTGCTCGACCTCAGCACTGTCGCCTATCTGGAACAGACGCGCGGCGCCATCGGGGGCGCCAATTTCGCGCTCGGCTTCGTGAAGAGCATCACCTTCGGGCTGCTGGTCGCCGCCGTCGGCTGTCGCTGCGGGCTGGCGGCGGGGCGCAGTGCCGCCGATGTCGGCAAGGCGGCGACGGATGCCGTGGTCATCTCCATCGTCGGCATCATCCTGCTCGATGCCGTCTTTGCGGTGTGCGCCAATGCCCTCGACATCTGAAACCGGCGTGAAACCCGCCCTGTCGGTGCGCGGCCTCACCATGGCCTATGGCGATGTGGTGGTGCAGCGCGCGGTGGAGTTCGATGTCGCGCGCGGCGAGATCTTCGTCATCATGGGCGGCAGCGGTTGCGGCAAGAGCACCCTCCTGAAGCATCTGATCGGCCTTCATCGTCCCGCCGCCGGCGAAATCCTGTATGATGGCGATACCCCGCTGGAGGGGCTGGGGGATATTGCCCGGCGTTTCGGGGTGCTGTTCCAGGGCGGTGCGCTCTGGTCGTCGATGACGGTGGGGGAGAATGTCGCCCTGCCGCTGGAGATATTCACGGGGCTGGGGAGGGAAGAGATCGCCGCCATGGTCGCCTTCAAGCTGGCGCTGGTCGGGCTCGCCGGGCGGGAGGATCTGTATCCTGCCTCGCTCAGCGGCGGTATGCGAAAGCGTGCCGGCCTGGCGCGCGCCCTGGCGCTGGACCCGGACATCCTGTTCCTCGACGAGCCGTCGGCCGGCCTCGACCCGATCAGTTCGCGCCGGCTCGATGACCTCATCCTGCAGATCAGGGACATGCTGGGGACCACCATCGTCATGGTGACACACGAGCTGGCCAGCATCTTCGCCGTGGCCGACAAGGCGATCTTCCTGGACGCGGAAACCAAAGTGCCGGCGGCAATCGGCAATCCGCAGGCGATGCTCGACACATCCGACAACAAGACGGTGCAGGCCTTCCTGCGCCGCGAGGCCTGAGCGGGGCAGCATGGCAGGCGGAACGGAACGCAAGGGGGCGGTGCTGGTCGGCGGCTTCGTGATCGCCGCCATAGCCCTTGCCGTCGCGGCGGCACTGTTCTTCGGCGCCGGCCGACTGTGGGAGCAGCGGCTCATCGCCGTCAGCTATTTCGATGGCTCGGTCGGCGGCCTCAGCATCGGCGCGCCGGTCAGCTTCCGGGGCGTGCCGGTGGGCCGGGTGGAGCGTATCCAGTTGCAGATATCGCCCGGCGAGGCCTCGGCCCAGATCGCGGTCTATATGTCGCTGGAAACGGATGTGGTGCGCCTGCCGAACGGCAGCCAGGCGATGTTGCAGATACCGGATTTCGACAAGCTGGGCGAACTGGGCCTGCGCGCCCAGTTGGTGACGCTCAGCCTGATCACCGGCCAGCTCGGCGTGCAGCTGGATTTCCGTCCGGAGACGCCAGAGCGGCTGCTGGCACTGGATGACAGCGTGCCGGAGATCGCCTCGATCCGCTCGGAAATCCAGGCGGTGAAGGACACGATTGCGGAGCTGCCGCTGCGCGAGGCGGTGGACAAGCTGATCGGCACGCTGACCGCCGTGCAGCGCCTCGCCGACATTGCTGCCGAGGAAATGGGCGGCATGTCCGGCCGGGTCGGCACGACGATGGACCGGCTGGATGACAGCCTCGACATGGCAACGGTGGTCCTGCTGGGGCTGGAGGAGGAGGTGCGCACCGCGCTGCGCTCCGTCACCGCGCTCAGCGACGGGGCAGGGGAGGAGGTCGGCGCCACGGCGGCGGATGTGCGCAAGGTGCTGGAGAATGCCGACCGCACCCTGGCGCAGCTTTCCGCCCTGACCGAGACCCTGAACCAGACCGTCGATGGCCGTTCGGTGCTGCGGCAGGATGCGGAATCGGCGATCCGCGACCTGGCGGTGGCCACGCGGGCGCTTCGCAGCTTCGCCGAAGCCATCGAGCGGGACCCCAACCTTCTGATCCTCGGGCGGTGAGCGAGATGCGGAACATGCTTTTGACCCGGCTTTCCTGCTTCTTCCTGCTGGTCCTGCTGCTGGCCGGCTGCACCGGCGGGCCGCGCCCCGATCCGCGCGTCGTCGTGCTGTCTAGCACGGCGGCCGCCGTACCGGCGACGGAGACGCGGATGGGCCGCATCGAGGTTGCGGAATATCTGCAGCGCCGCCATCCGGTCTGGCGGATGTCGGAAACCCAGCTGGTGGAACGCCGTGGCCAGTACTGGGGGGAGCGTCTTGAGGCCGGCATCCGCCGCGTGCTGGAGGCGGAGCTGGGCGCGCTGCGGCCAACCATGCCGGCTGGCGCGCTCTATGATGTGCGGATCGACAGGTTCGAGCCGGGGCCGGATGGCCAGGTGGCGCTGTGGGCCGGCTGGCAGCTTTCCGCTGGGGCAGGCGAGGCGCTGCGCAGCGGCCGGTTCCAGGCTTCGGAGGCGCTATCGCCCGGCACCGGCGATGGCGCGGAAGCCGCTGCCATGGCGGCGGCGATGAGCCGGCTGCTGGGCCAGCTTGCGCAGGAGATGGCGGCACGCTAGGCCGGAGATGGGCACAAAAAAACCGGGCCTGTGCTCAGGTCCCGGTCCGGTTCGCTTCAACAGCGGAAAATGGCGCGCCCGAGAAGATTCGAACTCCTAACCTTCTGATCCGTAGTCAGATGCTCTATCCAGTTGAGCTACGGGCGCTTTGTCGTCCGGGAAGGCCGTGTTGGCGGGCCACCCCCCAGCGAGGCGCGCACACTACTCAAAGCCTCCGGTAAACGCAATAGGCTATTGCGCGGAAAATCACGGGCCCTGCCCGGCGCCGGAAAACGCCGCCGGAGACCAGTAATTCGCCGGCTGCGGGACAGGAATATCCGTCTGTTCGCCGGCTTTTCCGGCCAGTTGGCGGTATCGCGGGTTAAATCAGCTTGTGACACTGCCAGGCTTTCGGTAGTATCGACGCAAAATTAAGCGGTTAGCGCGCGTTGCTGCAAAGATTCGATTAATTCGGGACATTCGATTAAATCGGGACTGGGCAGGGCGGCGTTTCGGGGGTTACGGTCTGCTGACCGCAGTCGGGGACAATAGAAACAAGCATGTGGCAGTCTGGAATGACAAAGTCCCGTTCATGGACAGGTCTTGTGGGGGCAGCGCTGCTACTCTCTGGGTGTTCCTTCACGTCGGACACGCTGTGGCCGACCTTGACGGGCGAAAATCCGGCGGGCGGCAGTCAGGGGCAGCAGGTCGCGATCGAGCCGTCTCCCGCTGAACGCAACGCTCAGCCGGTTCTCGGCGCACCGCCGCCGGCGCTTGGCAGCACCGATTTCAGGATCGAGCCGCCGCGCCCGGGCCAGCCGACCGGCACCTATGTCGGGCAGAAGGTGCAGGAGCTGCGCGAGGATCTGCGCCGCCTGCAAAGCTCGATTGCGCAGCACAATGATTCGCTGCAGCAGATCCGCAACACCATTGAGCAGAACGCCTCCGCCTATCACGGCATGGTCGCGGCGATCAATGCGCGCCTGCAGGTTGGCACCACGCCGGGCAACCCGGTGCTCGTCCAGCAGTGGGACCAGTCGCAGCGCCAGCTTGAGACGCTGAACAACGATGTCGGCCGGATGAACGAGCTGGCCAACCGCGCCGCCGCCGACAGTAATCTTTCCGCCTATCTGCTGCAGTCCACGCGGGCGGCCTATGGCCTGTCCGGCGCGGTCGAGGAAGATCACCGCCAGCTCGGCATCCTGGAAGACGATGTTAACCGCACCGTAGTGCTGATCGACCGTCTGCTGAACGAGATGACCGACGATGTGCGCCGCCAGTCGGCCTATATCAGCAACGAGCGCGGCAATCTCCAGACCCTGGCGCTCGGCATCAAGAATGGCCAGCTCTACGGTTCCAGCCTCGCCAACCGGGCCTTCATGCCGGCGATGGGCGTGGCCAGCACCGGCGGCCTGCCGGCGCAGCCGAACTATGTCGGCCCGGCCTCGCAGCAGGGCAGCCTGGCCGGCGGGCGTCCGCTGGTCGTGATCCGCTTCGACCGTCCAAACGTCGCCTATGAGGAGGCGCTGTACAGCGCGGTTTCCTCCGCCCTGCAGCGCCGGCCGGATGCGACCTTCGATCTGGTCGCCGTCAGCCCCAGCCAGGGCAATGCGGCACAGGCGGCGCTGGGTTCCAGCAGTGCCCGCCGCAATGCGGAGCGGGTCTTGCGCACGCTCACCGAAATGGGCCTGCCGCCGGCACGGGTGAACCTGTCGGCTGCCAGCAGCGGCGATGCGGGTGGCAGCGAAGTGCATCTCTATCTGCGCTGACGCGTGAAACTCTCTTAGTTCTGGAACCGGCGCCGGGGTCTCTCCGGCGCCGTTTTCGTTTGAGCGAGGCATTGCGACCCATTGCGACCGGAGGCCGGCTTCGGTATAGGCTGGCCGGATTGTCACGCCAGAACGTCCAAGGCCGGAGCCGCCGATCATGACCCAAGCCGCCGACAAGCCCTTTCTCGTCTCCTGGGAGGAACTGCACCGCGATGCGCGGGTGCTGGCCTGGCGGCTGCTGGAGCAGGGACCGTTCGAGCGCATCGTCGCCATCGCCCGCGGCGGGCTGGTGCCGGCGGCGGTGGTGGCCCGCGAGCTGGAAATCCGGCTGGTCGATACGGTCTGCGTGGCCAGCTACGACGATGCCAAGGCACTGGGCCAGCAGGGCGACATGCAGGTGCTGAAGGATGTGGCCGGCGACGGCACCGGCGTGCTGGTGGTGGACGATCTGGTCGATAGCGGCCTGACCGCGAAGCTGGTGCGCGACATGCTGCCGAAGGCGCATATCGCCACCGTCTATGCCAAGCCGAAGGGCAGGCCGCTGGTCGATACCTTCGTTACCGAGGTCAGCCAGGACACCTGGATCTATTTCCCCTGGGATCTGGGCGCGCAGCCGGTGCAGCCCATCGTGCTGGGGCGGAAGCCGCGCTGAGGCAGCCTCTCGCCCGAGCCCCTCGCCAAGACACCGGCTTGGCGTTACCCTGCCGGCGTTCCGGAACGGAGTGACATATGCGCCGCCTGCTGATCGCCTGTCTTGTCCTGTTGGCATTCCTCCCTGCCGTGCAGGCGGCCGAGCCGGCCCGCGCCACGAAATTCATGGCGGTCACCGCCAATCCCATGGCGACGGAGGCCGCGCTGAAGGCGCTGCGCGCCGGCGGGTCGGCCATTGATGCTGCCATCGCCGCGCAGATGGTGCTGACGCTGGTGGAGCCGCAATCCTCCGGCATCGGCGGCGGCGCCTTCCTGGTGCATTTCGACAAGAAGGCGGGCCGCACCACCAGCTATGACGGGCGGGAGACGGCGCCGGCGGCGGCGACGCCCGACCGCTTCCTCGACAAGGACGGCAAGCCGCTATCCTATTTCGACGCGGTGGTCGGCGGGCGCTCGGTCGGCGTGCCGGGCACGATGCGGGTGCTGGAGCTGGCGCACCGCAAGCATGGCAAGCTGCCCTGGGCCAGCCTGTTCGAGGAGGCCATCCGCCTGGCCGAGGAGGGCTTCCCGGTCCCGCCGCGCCTGGGCCGGGCGCTGATCCGCGAGAAGCACCTGACGCAGGACGTGGCGCGCGCCTATTTCTACAAGCCGGACGGCACCCCCTGGAAACAGGGCGAGACCCTGCGTAACCCGGCGCTGGCCGACACGATGCGCATCCTCGCGGCGGACGGTGCGAAGGCCTTCTACGGTGGCGCCATCGCGGAGGATATCGTGGCCACGGTTACCGGTGCGCCGCGCAATCCCGGGGACATGACCCTGGCCGACCTCGCCGGCTATGAGGCGAAGGAACGTCCGGCGGTGTGCGGCAGCTACCGCGCGCGGACGGTCTGCGGCATGGGACCGCCCAGCAGTGGCGGCATCACCGTGCTGATGGTGCTGGCCATGCTGGAGCGCTTCGACCTGCCGAACGAGAAGCGGCTGTCCAGCAATGCGGCGCACTGGATGCTGGAGGCGCAGCGGCTGGCCTATGCCGACCGCAACCTCTATATCGCCGACAGCGATTTCGTGGATGTGCCGGTGGCGGGGCTGCTGGACCGCGCCTATCTCGCCAGCCGCGCGCGGCTGATCGATGTCGCCAGCAGCACCGGCGAAAAGGCGGAGGCGGGCGACGTGCCGCGCAAGCGTACGCAGGATTTCGCGCCCGATGCCTCGCTGCAGCTGCCGGCGACCAGCCACCTCTCCATCGTCGATGGCGCGGGCAACGCGCTCTCCATGACCACCACCATCGAGGCGGAGTTCGGCTCCCGCCTGATGGTGCGCGGCTTCCTGTTGAACAATGAGCTGACAGATTTCTCCTTCCGGCCTGAGGCGGACGGGGTGCCGGTCGCCAACCGGGTGGAGGGCGGCAAGCGCTCGCGCAGTTCCATGTCGCCGACGCTGGTGTTCGGCAAGGACGGCCGGCTGGAATTCGTGACCGGCTCGCCGGGCGGCAGCCAGATCATCAATTACGTGCTGAAGACGATTGTCGGCGTGGTCGATTGGGGCCTTGACCCGCAGGCCGCCATCGAGCTGCCGAACATTTCCAACCGCAACGGCCCCAGCGAGATCGAGCGCCGCGCCGATGCCGATGCGCTGGCCAGCTCGCTGGCGGCGCGCGGCCACAAGGTGGAGCGCGGCCTGCTGGTCAGCGGGCTGCAGGCGATAAAGATACTGTCCGACGGCACGCTGCTGGGCGGCGCCGATCCGCGCCGCGACAGCCTGGCTGCCGGCGACTGAATTCCGTAACCGCAAGAGTACGCATGCATCCCACCGTCACCCTCGCCACCGGCCGCGACAAGCGCCTGCGCGGCGGCCATCCCTGGGTCTATGCCAACGAGGTGCAGATGACCCCGGCGCTGAAGGAACTGCCGCCGGGCAGCCTCGTCACGCTGGCCGATGCGCGCGGCGAGAAGCTGGGCACCGCCCTGTTCAATGCGAAGCCGCTGATTGTGGCGCGCTTTCTTGACGCCCGGCCGAACCTCGCCATTGATGCCGGCTTCCTTCGCACGCGGCTGGCCGCGGCGCTTGAGTTGCGCGAGCGGCTGTTCGCCGAACCCTATTACCGGCTGGTCCATGCCGAGGCCGACCGGCTACCGGGGCTGGTCATCGACCGGTTCGGCGACGCGCTCACCGTGCAGCTGAACAGTGCCGGCATGGACCGGCTGGAGGCTCCGCTGCTGGAGGCGCTGACCGACCTTTTGAAGCCGTCGCGCATAGTGCTGCGCAATGACAGCCCCGCCCGCACGCTGGAAGGGCTGGAGACCGGCATCCGCGCGGCGGTGGGCGGCGAAGGGCCGATTGAGCTGATGGAGAATGGCACGCGCTTCCGCTGTGATCCGCTGGGCGGGCAGAAGACCGGCTGGTTCTATGACCAGCGCGACAACCGCGCCTTCCTGGCGAAGCTGGCACAGGGCAAGCGGCTGATCGATGTCTATGCCTATATCGGCGGCTTCGGTATCGAGGCGGCGGTGGCGGGGGCGGCCGAGGTCACGCTGGTGGACCGCTCGAAACCGGCGATGGAGCTGGCGGCGGAGACGGCGGCGCTGAACGGCGTGGCTGACCGGGTGACGGCAGAGGCGGGCGACGCCTTCGAGACGCTGGAAAAGCTGGCTTCGGCCAAGCAGCGCTTCGATGTGGTGGTCTGCGATCCGCCGGCCTTCGTGAAGTCGAAGAAGGATCTGGCGGCAGGCCTGCGCGCCTATCAGAAGATGGCGCGGCTTGGGGCGGCGCTGGTGGCGCCTGGTGGCATCCTGTTCGCCGCCTCCTGCTCGCACAACGCGCCGGAGGAGGAATTCGCCAAGCAGATCGGCATCGGCCTCGCGAAGGCCGGGCGCAGCGGGCGTATCCTGCGCCAGGCGGGGGCCGGCCCCGATCATCCGGTGCATCCCTTCCTGCGCGAAAGCGCCTATCTTAAATCCCTGACCCTGCAACTGGATTGAGGCGCATATGCTGGGACCGGAGATTGAAAGGCTGATCCAGCTGCTGGCCCGCCTGCCGGGGCTGGGGCCGCGCTCGGCCCGGCGCGCGGCGCTGCAATTGCTGAAGCGCAAGGAGGCGCTGATGCTGCCGCTGGCCGAGGCGCTGTCGGTGGCGGCGGAGCGGGTCGTCACCTGCTCGGTCTGCGGCAGCTTCGATACCAGCGACCCGTGCGGCGTCTGCCGGGACGAGCGCCGCGACCCGTCGATCCTGTGCGTCGTCGAGGAAGTGGCCGATGTGTGGGCGCTGGAACGCGCCAGTGGCTTCAAGGGCCGCTATCACGTTCTGGGTGGTACGCTCTCTGCGCTCGATGGGGTGGGGCCGGAAGACCTCAACATCGCCTCCCTTGTCACCCGCGCCAGCGATCCGGCGGTTACCGAGGTGATCCTGGCGATGGACGCCACGGTCGATGGCCAGACCACCGCACACTACATCACCGACCGGCTGGCCGAGGCCAATGTGTCCGTTTCGCGCCTCGCCCATGGCGTACCGGTAGGCGGCGAGCTGGATTATCTGGACGATGGCACGCTGACTACGGCGCTGAAGGCACGGCGACCGGTTTAGGCGTTACGCCACTTCGGCGACCTGACCGCCGGTGAGGGTGGCGAGATCGCCAGGCGTCAGCCGGAACACCGCGTTGGGCGTGCCGGCGGCGGCCCAGATTTCGCTTAAGGCCAGCAGGTCGCGGTCGATGACGGTGATGGGCGCTTCCAGATGGCCGACCGGCGGCACCCCGCCAATGGCGAAGCCGGTACGGGCGCGCACGAACTCCGCATCCGCCTTGCCGATCTTCTCCTCGATCAATGCGCTGACCTTCTTCTCGTCCACCCGGTTGGCGCCGCTGGCAATCACCAGCACGGGCCGGTCGGATGTCTTGCCGCGGAAGATCAGCGATTTGGCGATCTGCGCCACGGTGCAGCCGATGGCGGCGGCGGCGTCCTCGGCGGTGCGGGTGGAGGCCGGGAATTCCCGCACTTCCAGCCCCAGCCCGTGGGCGGCCAGCGCTTCCTGAACGCGTTGCGCGGACGGTTTCAGCGTACTCATAGGTCTATTCTCCGGCGAGACGGTCGGGCGGCGGCACCAGCGGCGTTTCCTCCGCCGGACCCAGCTGCAATTCCTCGATCCGCCCGGCGCGCTTGGTCACCTTGTCGGTCGAGATGCGGATCTGCCTGATATCCTCGCCGGCCTGGTTGAAATGCGTCTGCAGCTTCTCGACGCGCTCGTCCAGCCGGCCAACATCGGTGCCCAGCAGCTGCACCTCGCGCTGGATGATGTGCGCCTGCTCGCGCATGCGGGCGTCCTTCAGGACGGCGCGCACCGTGTTCAGCGTCGCCATCAGCGTGGTCGGCGAGACGATCCACACCTTCTCGCGGTAGGACTGCTCCACCACATCGCCCAGATTGGCGTGCAGCTCGGCATAGATCGCCTCGGACGGCAGGAACATCAGCGCCGAATCGGCGGTCTCGCCCGGCACGATATAGCGGTCGCGGATATCGCGCACATGCTTCAGTACCGACGCACCCAGCGCCTTGCGGGCGACGTTCCGGGCGGCATCGTCCGCCGCGTTCTGCAGGGCGCGGTAGCCTTCCAGCGGGAATTTCGCGTCGATGCCGATGGGGCCGGGCGGGTTGGGCAGGATCAGCAGGCAATCGACGCGCCGCCCGTCGCCGATCTGCGCCTGGAACTGGTAGGCGTTGGGCGGCAGCACTGCCTGCACGAGGTTTTCCAGCTGCACCTCGCCAAAGGCGCCACGCGCCTGCTTGTTGGAGAGGATGTCCTGCAGCCCCACCACCTGGGTGGACAGCTCGGTGATGTTCTTCTGCGCCGCGTCGATGACGGCGAGGCGCTCCTTCAGCTCGGTCAGGGACTGGGTCGCCTGGGTGGAGCTTTTCTCAAGGCTCTCGCCGACCCGGCGGGTGACGTCGGCCAGCCTTTCCTCTACCGATTTGGAGAGCTGGCGTTCCTGCGCCTGCATCTGCTGGGCGAGCCGCGCCTGCGCGGCGGCCTGGCTCTCGGCAAGCTGGGACAGTCGCCCGGCCAGCTCCGCCTGCGCCGCCATCAGCTTCTCCGACATCAGGGCGGCCTGCTCGCGCGCCTGCACCTCGGCTTCGCTGCCGCCACGGTCGCGCAGGGCCAGCCAGAAGGCGAGCGCCAGCGCCAGCAGCGCGGCGCCGCCGGCAATCAGCATGATCAGGGTGGGATCAAGGGAATCGAGCATCATCCCTACTGTATATCGTGGCGTGGGACGGGGCGTCCACCAATGCTGCACACACTACGGCAAAGCTTGACGCTGCATGCGCTGCTGCTTAGGTAATGGCCGTTCACGCAAGTTCATTCGAATGGTTCCAATCATGGCCGTACTGCCCCTCGTCGTTGCTCCCGATCCACGCCTGAAGAAGAAGGCGCTGCCCGTCGAGCGTGTGGACGACACCATCCGCAAGCAGATGGATGACATGGTGGAGACCATGTATGCCGAGAACGGCATGGGACTGGCCGCACCGCAGGTCGGCATCTCCAACCGCGTCATCGTCATGGACATCGCCCGCAAGGACGAGGATCCGGTGATCTTCAAGATGGCGAATCCGGAAATCATCTGGGAATCGCCGGAGATCAAGAGCTACGAGGAAGGCTGCCTGTCGGTGCCGGAGCATTATGCCGAGGTGAAGCGTCCGGCCAGCGTGAAGATCCGATTTATCGACTATGAGAACGAAATCCGCGAGATCGAGGCGGACGGCGTGCTGGCGGTCTGCGTGCAGCATGAGATCGACCATCTGAACGGCGTGCTGTTCATCGATCACCTCTCCTCGCTGAAGCGCGGCATCATCGCGCGCAAGCTGCTGAAGGCGAAGAAGGCGATGGCCGAGCCGGCCAACGCGTAATGACCAGACTCCGCCTTGCCTTCATGGGCACGCCGGACTTCTCGGTCCCGGCGCTGAAGGCGCTGATCGACGCCGGGCACGAGATCGCCGCCGTCTATTCCCAGCCGCCGCGCCCGGCGGGGCGGGGCCAAAAGCTCACCCCGTCGCCGGTGCATGCCTATGCGGAAGCGCACGGCATCGACGTGCGCACGCCGAAGAGCCTGCGCAATGCGGAGGCACAGGCGGCGTTCGCCGCCCTGAATCTGGATTGTGCGGTGGTGGTGGCCTATGGGCTGATCCTGCCGAAACCGATCCTGGACGCGCCGCGCCTTGGCTGCGTGAACATCCACGCCTCGCTGCTGCCGCGCTGGCGCGGGGCGGCACCGATCCAGCGTGCCATCCAGGCCGGCGATGCCGAATCCGGCGTCAGCATCATGCAGATGGATGAAGGGCTGGATACCGGGCCGATGCTGCTTAGCGAAGCGGTGCCGATCACGCCGGAGACCACCGGCCAGAGCCTGCATGATGCGCTGTCCGGGCTTGGCGGACGGATGATCGTCATGGCGCTGTCCGGGCTGGCGGCGGGGACGTTGAAACCGGTGGCGCAGCCGGAAGCGGGCGTCACCTACGCCGCCAAGCTGGCGAAGGATGAGGCGCTGCTGGACTGGACGAAGCCGGCGGCTGATCTGGAACGGCAAATCCGCGCCTTCGATCCCTGGCCGGGCTCCTTCTTCCTGCATCAGGGCGAACGGCTGAAGGTGCTGAAGGCGGAACTAGCCGCAGGCAGCGGTACGCCCGGCACCGTGCTGGACGAAGCCCTGACCGTGGCCTGTGGCGCGGGGGCGCTGCGGCTGCTGCGCGTGCAGCGTCCGGGCAAGGCGGCAATGGAGGCAGACGCGCTGCTACGCGGCTATCCGCTGCCGAAGGGCACAATTCTGGGCTGACTGCTCAGGCGGCGTTGCTGATGTCCGGCAGCGGCCGGGCGGCGTCAGGGTTCACATGGATCAGTTCGGCCAGCGAGAAATACTGCACAACAGCCCCCAGCAGATGCGTCGTGCGGCCCGGCTCTCCGAACGGCAGCACCAGCCGCGAATAGCGGAAGATGGAGTTGCGCGCGGCAAAGCCGCTTTTCGCATAGGCCGGGCGCTGGGTCTGGCTGACGGCGCTCAGATGCTGGATCAGCGGCGCGGTGAAGTCGCGCGGCGTCACCTCGCTGATGCTGCGACCCGCCACGCGGCCACGATAGAAGCGCTGCACGGTTTCGCCCGCGAGGCGGATGATGTAATCCTCCGGGTCGCGGCGCACCTCGACCAGGTACAGCCGGTCCAGCGGAAAGGGCAACAGCACCGGGTCGAGATCGGCGCGGGTCGGCAGGACCCGGTCGCCACGGATCTCGTGCCAGTGCGCGAGCAGCTTCTGCAATTCGGGTTCCTCGACGGCACCCGGCTTGGGATCGTCCATCGCTTTCTCGGTCTTCTTCAAATCAGGGTATAAGGCGGTCTGCGCCTTTTGTTGCGGCGCAAAATGCGCCAAAGGGCCTAACAAATCGTTACGGACTTGTGACATTCCAGACAGGTGTGACAAAAAGCGCCATGCCACGGTATCGCCTTACCCTCGAATATGACGGACGCCCCTATGTCGGCTGGCAGCGGCAGAATAATGGTCCCTCCGTGCAGCAGGCGCTGGAAGAGGCGCTGACCCGGCTGACTGGAGAAACCGTGCAGCTGACCGCTGCCGGGCGCACCGATGCCGGCGTGCATGCGACCGCACAAATCTGCCATCTGGAAATCGACAAGGATATCGAGCCTGGCCGGCTGCGCGACGGGATGAACGCGCATCTGCGCGATGAATCCGTGGTCGTGCTGGCCGCGCACTACGCGCCTGAGGATTTCCATGCCCGCTTCTCGGCAGTGGGTCGGGCCTATCTCTATCGCATCCTGGACCGGCGGGCGCGGCCGGTGCTGGATCGGGGGCGGGTCTGGTGGCATCCCCGTCCGCTGGATGCCGGTGCGATGCAGGAGGCCGCGCAGCTGCTGCTGGGCACGCATGATTTTTCCAGCTTCCGCGCAAAGGAATGCCAGGCGGCCAGCCCGGTGAAGACGCTCGACCGGCTGGAGGTGTCACGCGTCGGGGAGGAGGTGCAGATGGTCGTCGAGGCGCGCTCCTTCCTGCATCATCAGGTGCGGAACTTTGCCGGCACGCTGGCGCTGGTGGGGCTGGGCACCTGGAATCAGGAGGATCTGCGCCGGGCGCTGGAGGCCCGCGACCGCCGCGCCGGCGGACCGACCGCGCCGCCGGACGGGCTGTACCTCACCCGCGTCGATTATCCGCCGGAGCTGCTGTCAGAAGGCGATTGACTGGCCGAGCAGCCGCACCATCAGCCCGACCACCATGTCGAAGAACACCACGGCGACGGCGGCCCCGGCACCGATGGCGAGGCCGGTGCGGGCGATGAACCACTGATAGATCAGGATGGCGACGAAGATCAGCATGGTTGCGAAGCCGGCCAGCGCATCGGGGAACACGCCGCCGACAGCCAGCGCGGAGACCAGCAGGAAGGCGACGATCTGCAGCAAGCTGGCCCAGTTATAGGCCACCATATAGTCGAAATAGCGTTCTTCCCGGTCCAGATGGCGGGCGACATAGACCATGACCAGCGGGAAGGCGAGCCAGGAGATCGCGTAGATCGCCGCCTCGCGCAGCAGGCCAAACAACCCGCCAATAGCAATCGGCGAATCGCCGCCGGCCAGCGCCAGCAGGCCGAAATGCGCCGGTGCCGCGATGGCGGCGGCAAAGAAGCTCTTCCAGAAGCCGTCGAGGCTGCGGTCGAAATATTCCAGCCCGCGCGCATCGAACCGCGCCAGACGCCAGGCGCCGTACAGCGCCTTCGCGATCTCCGCCTGGTTCGGCAAATTCATGCTAGCGGACCGTCTCTGTGCGGGCGAAGAAGGCGGTCAGCACGGCCCTGAAGATGTCGGCCAGCCGGCGGATATCCTCCACCGCCACGCGCTCGTCCACCTTGTGCATGGTCTGGCCGACCAGCCCGAATTCGGCGACCGGGCAGACCGAGCGGATGAAGCGGGCATCCGAGGTGCCGCCGGTGGTCGAGAGTTCCGGGCGCAGGCCGGTCACGCCTTCGACGGCATCCTGCAGCAGGTCGGAGAACCAGCCCGGTTCGGTGAGGAAGCTCTCGCCGCTCACCGAGCATTTCAGCTCGTAGCTGCCGCCATCGCTGCCCAGCCCCTCGTCGAAGATCTGGCGCAGCCAGGCTTCCAGCTTTTTCGAGGTCCACAGATCGTTGAAGCGGATGTTGAACACCGCCTTCGCCTGCGCCGGCACCACATTGGTGGCCGGGTTGCCGACATCCACCGTGGTGATCTGCACGGAGGAGGGCTGGAAATAATCGCTGCCTTCGTCGATGTAGGTCTTCGACAGCGGCGCCAGCATGCGCACCAGCCGGTGGATCGGATTGTCCGCCAGATGCGGGTAGGCGACGTGGCCTTGCGCGCCATAGACGGTCAGCCGACCGGTCAGGCTGCCGCGCCGGCCGATCTTCACCATCTCGCCCAGCTTTGTCGGGTTGGTCGGCTCCCCCACCACGCAGGCATCGATGGTCTCGCCGCGCGCCGCCATCCAGTCCAGCATCTTCTTCGTGCCGTTGATCGCCGGGCCTTCCTCGTCGCCGGTGATCAGCAGCACGATGGAGCCGGGCAGGGTGCCGACCGCCGCGATATAGGCCTGGGCGGCGGCCACAAAACTGGCGATGGAGGATTTCATGTCCACCGCGCCGCGCCCGTACAGCACGCCGTCATGGATTTCGGCGGCGAAGGGATCGACGGTCCATGCCGCCGCATCGCCCACCGGCACCACGTCGGTATGGCCGGCATAGCAGAACACCGGCCCCGCCGTGCCGATGCGGGCATAGAGATTATCGACCGGCGGCGTGCCCTCCTCCTCGAAGCGCAGCCGCTCGCAGGTAAAGCCGATACCCTCCAGCGCCCGCGCCAGCACGTCGAGCGCGCCCTCGTCTGCCGGCGTGACGCTGGGGCAGCGGATCAGCGCCTGGGCGAGGGAGACCGGGTCGAGTGCCCCGGTGGCAGGGTCCTGGAGGGCCATCGGAATCAGCCTCAGTCGCGCAGCAAATCGTTGATCGAGGTCTTGGAGCGGGTCTGCGCATCCACCCGCTTCACGATGACGGCGCAATAGAGCGACGGGCCGGGCGTGCCGTCCGGCAGCGGCTTGCCGGGCAGGCTGCCTGACACCACCACGGAATAGGCCGGCACGCGGCCCATGAAGATTTCGCCGGTGTTGCGGTCGATGATCTTGGTGGATTTGGAGATGAAGGTGCCCATGGACAGGACCGAGCCTTCCTCCACGATCACGCCCTCGACGACTTCGGAGCGCGCGCCGATGAAGCAATTATCCTCGATGATGACCGGGTCGGCCTGCAGCGGCTCCAGCACGCCGCCGATGCCGACACCGCCGGACAGGTGCACATTCTTGCCGATCTGCGCGCAGGAGCCGACGGTGGCCCAGGTATCGACCATGGTGCCGCTATCGACATAGGCGCCCAGATTCACGAAACTCGGCATCAGCACCGCGCCGGGAGCGATATAGGCGGAGCGGCGGACCACGCAGTTCGGCACGGCGCGGAAGCCGGCGGCGCGGAACTTCGCTTCGTCCCAGCCGGAGAACTTGGAGGGCACCTTGTCGAACCAGGGCGAGGGGCCGCGCACCGGGTCGGTCGGGCCGCCGGGGATCGGCGCCATGTCATACAGGCGGAAGGACAGCAGCACCGCCTTCTTCAGCCACTGATGCACCACCCAGGAACCGGTCTCCTTCGAGGCAACGCGGTATTTGCCGGAATCCAGCCCCTCCAGCGCCGCCTCGACGGCGTCGCGGATCTCACCCTTGGTGGTGAGGCCGACATTGGCCCGGTCTTCCCAGGCGGCATCGATGGTGGCTTGCAGGGAGGCGTCGCTCATGGCCGGTTTCCTCGAAATTGGTACGGTCTGAAAGGCGGGCGAGAGGATGGTATGACCACCCTCCCAAGTCAACTGCCGCCGGGCGTATCGGGGGCTTTCGCGGTTAGTGTCTCCAGCCAGCCGGCCAGATCGTCGGTGGCGTGGTGGATATGGTCGCCCTCGCTGCCGTCCTTCGCCCAGTCGGGACTTCCCGTGACCCACACCGTCGTCATGCCGAGGGCGGCGGCGGGCACCAGGTTACGGGCGATATCCTCAACCATCGCGGCGCGGCGCGGATCGACGGCGTGACGCTTTACGAAGCGGTCATAAGGGGCGGGGTCGGGCTTCGGCGTATAGTCCGCTGCAACGATGTCGAAGATGCCGGCGAAGCCATTGAGGCCGAGGCGCTCCAGCACCCGTTCGGCATGTCGCACTGTGCCGTTGGTGAAGATCAGCTTCTCGCCCGGCAGGGCTTCCAGTGCCGCCTTCAGCCGGCTGCAGGCAGGCACCGGCGCATAGTCGATATCGTGGACGTAATCCAGGAAGTCGGTCGGCGGCACGCCATGTTCCAGCATAAGGCCGCGCAGCGTGTAGCCGTATTTGCGGAACATCGCCTTCTGCAGCGCGCGGGCCTCCTCGGGCGGCAGCTTCAGCGTCTCGGAGATGAAGCCGGTCATGCGCCAGTCAATCTGCGAGAACAGGTTGCACGACGCCGGGTAGAGCGTGTTGTCGAGATCGAAGACCCAATGGTCGATCTGGCTGAGGGCGCTTGTCTGGTTCATGCCCCTAATCTAGGGCGGCGGATGCGGAAGGGGAATGGACTATCCCGGCAGCACCTGCCAGACGGCGGTATGTCGGATGTCGCGGTCTTCCAGGTCGCGGCTGACCGGCACCGCGAAGTCGCCCAGCTTGTACAGCCCGTCCGCCGGTGCGTAGGCCCGGCCCGGATCGCCCAGCAGCACGGTGGTGCCGCGCGATGCCGCGGCGCGCAGCCAGCCCATCACACGCCCGGCCATCGGCTTTTCGTAGCAGAGATCGCCGGCCAGGATGACATCCCAGCCGCGTGCCGGCCCTCCCTGCGCTGAATCATCCAGCAGGTCGCGGTCCAGCACATCGACGGCGACCTTGTTGGCCGCCGCGTTCAGCGCGATGGCGGCCAGCGCCAGCGCGTCGATATCGTTCGCCGTCGCCTGCGCCGCACCGGCCTTCATGGCGGCGATGGCGGCAATCCCGCCCCCGGCGCCGAGGTCGAGCACCTGCTTGCCCTTCACCAGTTCCGGCCGGTCGAGGATCAGCCGCGCCACCGCCTGTCCGCCCGGCCAGGCAAAGGCCCAGTAGGGCGGCGGAATGCCCTGGCGCTCAAGGTCAGCCTCCGTCATCTCCCACAGCGGCATGACGGCGTCGGCCAGATGCAGCAGGATTTCCGGGACCAGCGGGGCGCTCCGCCGGCTCGTGTTACGGGTGACGAAGCCTTCCGGGTTGTCGATCACGCAAGGACCTGACCGGCAACCAGCGCCGCCAGCACGATCAGCCCGAAATCGCGGTTGGAGCGGAAGGTGCGCAGGCAATCCGCCGGATCGTCGATATCGAGCCGCCCGGCCTGCCAGAGAAGCTGCGCCGCGCCGAGGGCGAGGACGGCCCAGAACGGCCAGGCAAGGTCCGCCAGCCAGCCGGCGGCCGCGATGCCCAGCAGGGTCAGCGCATAGAAGGCGAACAGCGCCGGCCTGGTATTACGGCCCAGCGCCAGGGCGGAGGATTTCACTCCAACCTTCAGGTCGTCTTCCCGGTCCTGATGGGCGTAGATCGTGTCATAGCCCAGCGTCCAGGCGATGCTGGCGGCATAGAGGATCAGCGCCGGCAGGTGCAACTCCCCCGCAACGGCGGCATAGCCGATCAGGATGCCCCAGTTGAAGGTGACGCCCAGCACGAATTGCGGCCAGTAAGTGATGCGCTTCATGAAGGGGTAGAGCACGATCAGCCCGACGACACCGGCCCCGAGCGCCCAGCTGTAGGGATTAAGTGACAGCAGCACGGCCAGCCCGATGGCGCACATAACGGCGATGAAGATCAGCGCCTGCCGAACCGACAGGGCGCCGCTGGCCAGCGGGCGCGTGCGGGTGCGCGCCACCTTGCGGTCGATATCGCGGTCGGCCAGGTCGTTCACCGCGCAGCCCGCCGCCCGCATGGCGAAGGAGCCCAGCACGAACAGCGCCATCAGCAGCGGGTCGGGCCAGCCATCCGTCGCCAGCGCCTGTCCCCACCAGCAGGGAATGAGCAGCAGCCAGGTGCCGATCGGCCGGTCGAAGCGGCCAAGGCGCAGATAGGCGCGCGACCAGCCGGGCATAAGCCGGTCGATCCAGCTGTCCGCCGGGATATCGATCCGCGTATCGGGCGAATTATCGGGCCGTGAACTTCCGGGTCCGTTCTGCATGGGCTATCGTGCGCCGATTCCTGTTAGACCCTTGGAGAGTCGTTCTCTCATGGCCCGTTTGTATCAGACCCGCCTCCATACTGGCGAGAGCCTCGCGGCGGGTGTCGCCGTGACCCTGCCCAAGGGGCAGGCGCATTATTTGCGCAGCGTGCTGCGGCTGTCGCCCGGCGACCGGCTGGCGCTGTTCAACGGGCGCGACGGCGAATGGCTGGCGGAAATATCCGACCTCGGCAAGGCCTCGGCCCTCGTCACGCCGCTGGAGCAGCTGCGCCCGCAGGCGGTGGAGCCGGATCTCTGGCTGGTCTTCGCGCCGCTGAAGCATGCCCGCATCGACTATCTGGCGGAAAAGGCGACGGAGCTTGGCGTCTCCGCCCTGTGCCCGGTCTTCACCCAGCGCACCATCGTCTCCCGCGTGAATGAGGAGCGGCTGCTGGCCAACGCCATCGAGGCGGCCGAACAGTCGGAGCGGCTGTCGGTTCCCGAGGTGATGCCCGCCCGCAAGCTGGAAGCGGTGCTGGCGGACTGGCCGGCCGGGCGGCGGCTGCTTGTCTGCGACGAAACCGGCGGCGGCCGGCCCATTTCGGAAGCGCTGGCGGATAATGTCTCTGGGGGAAATGCTGTATTGATCGGACCGGAAGGCGGGTTCACGGAAACGGAACTTGACGGGTTGCGGAAACTTCCCTTTGTTACCGCGATCAGCCTTGGGCCACGGGTGTTGCGCGCCGATACGGCGGCCCTCGCGGCCCTTGCCTGCTTCCAGGCCATCGCCGGCGACTGGCGGCAGGGACGCCCGGATTTCCGGGGGTAGGCTTAAGAGCATAAAGCGCCATTGGCCATCCGGCCCCAGAAGCCATCTTTCGAGCCTGAGGAATCGTCCGCATGTCCCGTCCGCCCGAGAGTCAAGGCGAGCCGATCACTGACAAGCGCCAGCTGGTCGAGTATCTGGCCTCCGCCGTGAAGCCGAAATCCGACTGGCGCATCGGCACCGAGCACGAGAAGTTCGCCTACGATCTGAAGAGTCTGCGGCCGCTGCCCTATGAGGGCGAGGCCGGCATCCGCGCGATTCTCGAAGGCATGCTGCGCTTCGGCTGGGAACCGATCCGCGAGGGCGACAAGATCATTGCGCTGTCGATGGACAAGTGCGCGATCACGCTGGAGCCGGGCGGCCAGTTCGAGCTGTCGGGCGCGCCGCTGGAGACGCTGCACCAGACCTGTTCGGAGGTGCATCAGCACCTGGCCCAGGTGAAGGAGGTCTGCGGCGAGATCGGCGCCGGCATGATGGGGCTGGGCTTCAACCCGAAATGGCGCCGTGAGGACATCCCCTGGATGCCCAAGGGCCGCTACAAGATCATGCGCGACTACATGCCCAAGAAGGGCAGCCTCGGCCTCGACATGATGCTGCGCACCTGCACCATCCAGACCAACCTCGACTTCCTGAGCGAGGCGGACATGGTGCAGAAGTTCCGCGTCAGCCTGGCCCTGCAGCCAGTGGCGACGGCGCTGTTCGCCAGCTCGCCCTTCACCGAGGGCAAGCCGAACGGCTTCCAGAGCTTCCGCAGCCACATCTGGACCGATACCGACCCCGACCGTTGCGGCGTGCTGCCCTTCGTGTTCGAGGACGGTATGGGCTTCGAGCGCTATGTCGATTACCTGCTCGATGTGCCGATGTACTTCGTCTATCGCGACGGGCAGTACATCGATGTCGCCGGCCAGTCCTTCCGCGACTTCATGGAAGGCCGGCTGCCGGGCCTGCCCGGTCAGATCCCCGGCATGGGTGACTGGACCGACCACATGACCACCTCCTTCCCGGAAGTGCGGCTGAAGCGCTATCTGGAGATGCGCGGCGCCGATGGCGGGCCGTGGCGGCGCATCTGCGCGCTGCCGGCCTTCTGGGTCGGGCTGCTCTATGACGATACGGCGCAGAACGCCGCCTGGGACCTGGTGAAGGACTGGACGCTGGAGGATCACCAGACCCTCCGCGATTCGGTGCCGCGCCTCGGCCTGCGGACGCCGTTCCGCGGCGGTACGGTGCGCGACCTGGCGCTGGAATGCCTGAAGATCGCACGGGCCGGCCTGCGCGCCCGCGCCTTCCGCGATTCGATGGGCGATGACGAGACGCATTTCCTCGACACGCTGGTCGCCATTGCACAGGGCGACCGCACCCAGTCCGACGAGATGCTGGAGGCCTATGGAGGCCGCTGGGGCGGCTCGGTCGATCCGGTGTTCCGCGAATACGCATATTAGCGCCTTCGATTTAGAATACTTCTAACTTATTGGCTTTATTGGAAAACTGCCTTGACCTGTGTGTCAGGCTGGGGCTAGCTGTCTGAAAATCAGACCAGTGACAGCAGCCGATTCCGCTCATGCAGCCGTCCGACGAGCGCTTTCAGGAGCTTCCGCGCCAGCGCGTGGCCGACCGCATCGCGGCTGAGCTGCGGCGGCTGATCGCTGTCGGCGAGCTGGGGCCGGGGGAGCGTCTGCCTGGCGAACGCCAGCTGGCCGAGATGATGAATGTCAGCCGCGTCTCGGTGCGCGCAGCGCTGCAGCAGCTGAAGGCGCAGGGGCTGGTCGATGCGGTGCAGGGCGGCGGCACGCGCGTCCTGTCCAGCGTGCGCCATCTCGACCTGCCGCTGACCGAGCTGGTGAAGGAGAATGTCACCAGCCTGCACGACCTGATGGAGATCCGCGGCGCGCTGGAGGTCTGGGCGGCCCGCCGCGCGGCGCTGCACGCGACGCCGGATCAGGTGGCCGAGCTGGCCTCGATCCTCGACTCGATGGCGGATTCCTGCCGGGTGCGTACCTACAAGGCCAGCGACGATCTGCGCTTCCATCTGGTGATCGCGCGGGCCACGGCCAGCTGTGTCTATATGCATATGCTGGAAACCCTGCGCGACATAATGGTCGAGATGCTGGCCTTCCATCGCTATGAGCTGCTGGCCAGCGAGCGGGACGATCTGGCGCTGCTGGAGCAGCACCGCGCCATCTACGAGGCGGTCCGTGATCGTGATCCGGATCAGGCGGCCCGCGCCATGGAGGCGCATCTCGGCTGGATTCTCGGCCATTACGAGAAGGAACGGCGCCGCCGCGATATCGAGCAGGCAGCGGAGTGACCCCACTGCCGCCGACCGCCTGCCTGCTGCTGATTGACCTGCAACAGGCCATCGATGACCCGCGCTGGGCAGTAGCAGGACCGCGCAACAATCCCAGCGCCGAGGCGCATGTCGCCAGCCTGCTGGAGGGCTGGCGCCGTACGGGTCGGCCGGTCATCCATGTGCGCCACGATTCGGTCAACCCCGACTCAACCTACAGGCCGGGGCAGCCGGGCCATGACTTCAAGCCGGAAACCAGGCCCGCATCGGGCGAGAAAATCATTGGCAAGAAAACGAACAGCGCTTTCATCGGCACCGGGCTGGAAGATTATCTGCGCCAGGCCGGCATCGACATGCTGATCGTGGCGGGCGTCATCACCAACAATTCGGTGGAGGCAACGGTGCGTATGGCGGGCAACCTGTCCTTCGATAACTGGCTGGTTGGCGATGCCTGCTTCACCTTCGCGCGCCACGACCTGTCGGGGCGGCTCTGGCATGCGGAGGAGGTACATGCCCTGTCGCTTGCCAATCTGGATGGGGAATACTGCACTGTCACGGATACGGCAGCGATGCTGGCGCGGCTGGGTTAAGCCGAGCCTCATTCAGACGGGTTCAGCACTGCAGCTTGCAGCCGCCGATGACGGCGTCATTCTCCACGACCATCTCCGAGGCATAGCGCCCGACATCCAGTTCCGACGGCACCTCGGTCGGCCGGCCGAACAGCGGCACCAGCCCGCCCAGCAGGATGTAGGGCCGGCCTGTCTCGTCCGTTACCGGCAGGATCATCCCCTCATAGGCACGGTAGCGCCGGTTGAAGGCGTGGTTGGTACGCACCACCACGAAGGGATCGCAATCGCGCAGGCAGCGCAGATGGCCGGCCTGCAGCCGCTCGAACAACAGCGGATTGCTTTCGCGGTGCGCCTGCTCGAAGGTGCGCCCCCGGAAGTCCGCGCCGGAAAAGTCGGTATAGGCGGTGCCGAACAACCGCCCGGTCAGCGTGGTGCCGTCCTTTTCCAGCTGCCACATATAGATGTGGCGCAGCAGCTGCGGAATGTCGGTCGGGTCGATCTCGTCGCGGCTTGGCGCAGGCTTTCCACCCAGGCGGGACGACCAGTAGTCGTATATGGCCCGGTTCTGCTCCGTGTAAATCACGTCGCGGAAGGCTGGCATTCTACCATCCTGACTGCTCCGACCAGAGCCCGGCCCGAAAGCCGGCCCGGTCGGAGCGTTCATTAACCTTTCATTAACTATGTTCCGATCGTGGCGCCGGAACAACCCTTTATCCACAAAAGGGAATTCACCCTTGCGTGAGGAAGCTGTCCATCAGCCACCGGGCATGGCCGGTGACCTTGGCATCCTCGTGCGGGAATCCGCCCAGCTGCACGCCCAGCGGCATGCCGTCGGCAGCCAGCAGCGGCAGGCTCCAGACCGGCGTGCCGGTCATCGATGTGGCGGCGTTCATGGCGGGACTGCCCGTGCTGTGCAGACCCTTCGGGGCCGGGCCGGGAGAGGACAGGGCAATGAAGCCGTCGGCCTTGGCTTTCAGGGCGGCATAGGCCTTGCGGACCTGATCGCGCCGTTCCAGCATCGCGCGGTAATCGTCCAGCGTCTGCTTATCGGCCTCGGCAAGGCGTTCCAGCATGGACTCGCTCAGCATGCCGGGGCCGCGCTCGCGATAGGCGCCCAGCGGCCAGCGCAGCTCGAACAGGCAGATCTGCAGCGTCAGCTCCAGCGCGTCGGCGGTCAGGGCTTCATAGGTCTCGACATCGGCATCCTCGGCACGGCTGATGATGGTGACGCCCTGGCGCTTCAGATGCTCGATGACGGTCTCGAAGGCGGCCTTGCTCTCGTCATCCACCGAGGGCCAAAGGACAGTCTCAAGGCGCACCAGCCGGGTCGGCTTCGTCGGTGCCATCGGCTCCAGCGCGCCATACAGGCCGGGATAGCCGACATCGCCGCCAGCCAGGTTGGCGATCTGCCAGCAGGTCGCCCAGGCATCCTCGATGGAGCCGGCATGGATACCGATATGGCTCTGGCTGAGCGAGGAATGGCCGCCGCCGCGGTTCAGCGCGCCATAGGTCGGCTTGATCGCCACATTGCCGCAATAGCCGGCCGGACGGATGACAGAGCCGGCGACCTGGCTGCCGATGGCGGCGGGCACCATGCCGGCGCCGATGGCCGCCGCCGAGCCGGAGGAGGAGCCGCCCGGCGTGCGGCCCGGATCGAACGGGTTGCGGGTCTTGCCGGGGAAGGAGAAGCCCAGCTCCGTCGTCACCAGCTTGCCCAGCACCACCGCACCGGCCTTGCGCAGGCCATGCACATGGGCAGCGTCGCGGCCTGATTCCCACCCGGCCCAGACCGGGCTGCCCATCTGCGTCGGCATGTCCTTGGTCTCGAACAGATCCTTGATGCCGATGGGCATGCCATCGATGTTCGACAGCGGCCTGCCCTCGGCATAGCGCCTGGTGGCCTCGTCGGCGGCGGCGCGGGCACCGTCGATGTTCATCACGACGAAGGCCTGCACTTCCGGCTCGCGGGTCTCGATCACGTCGAGGCAGCGCTCCAAATAGGCGCGCGGCGTATCCCGCCCGTCCAGGAAGCGCGGCACCGCGTCATGAAAGGTCAGCAGTTTCTGCGTACGCGGATCGTAGGTCGCCATTGGAGCCTCCCGGTTGTCATTTATCCTGACATCTTAGGCAGGCCCGGAAGACATCGCCAAGACCTGCTGTCGCAGGGCACCCATTCTGTTGCCGGGGAGGGGCGTCACTCCGCCGGCAGATGCCCGCCGACGGCGCCGGTCACTGCCTGCGCGGTGCGCGCCACCATTTCGCCCAGCAGCTTCAGCCGGGCATCGGTCAGGCGGGCGCTGGGGCCGGACAGCGAGATGGCGGCCATCGGCTCGCCATACTCGTCATGGATCGGGGCGGCGACACAGCGCAGCCCGGCGGCATATTCCTCGTCATCGATGGCATAGCCGCGCTGGCGCGACAGCGCCATGTCGCGTTCCATCGCCTCGTGCGTCGCCAGGGTCTTGTCGGTGAAGCGCTGGATGTGATTGCCGATCAGCGTACGGGTGGTCTGCGCCGGCAGCGCCGAGAGCAGTGCTTTGCCGAGGCCGGAGCAATGCAGCGGCGAGCGTCCGCCCGGCCGGGCCAGCACGCGCATCACCTCGCGGCATTCGACCTGGGCGAGGAACACGACCTCGCGCCCGTCGAGCACGCCGAGATTGACCGATTCGCCGGATTCCTCCATCAGCCGCCGCATGAAGGGGCGGGCGATCTCCACCACATCGCGGGAGCGCAGGAAGGCGTTGCCGACAGTGAAGGCCTGCACGCCGACATTCCACAGCGCGCGCTGATGGTCATGCTGCACGAAGCCCATCTGTTCCAGGCTCTTCAGCAACCTGTGCGCGGTCGAGGGTGGCAGGCCGGCGCGATGCGCAAGCTCGCTGAGCGAGGCGCCGCCATCGCTGCCGGCAATTTCCGTCAGCAGCGTCAGGGCGCGGGTCAGCGACTGCACCTGGCCGCCGTCGCGCGTGGCGTTTCCAGAAGCAGGACGGCCGCGTCGGCGCGCCTGGGGTTCGTCCTCGCCGCCGCTGGCAAGCGTCAAGTGACTCGCGCGGCCAATCCGGTCCGCTCTGTCTTGCGCCATCTGTTCGCTGTGCCTCGCACGAGGGATGTTTCGTTTGTGGGCAGGACTGTAGCATACTTTACGCAACGATAAGAAAGGTCCGCCGTTTTCATGTCTCTTCCCGCCGATTTCGATTCCCGCGCCTTCCTGCTCTCGCTGTTCGAGGTTGCGCGCAAGGCGGCTGATCCCGCTGCCTGCGTGCCTGCCCACCTGCCGCCGAAACCGAAAGGCCGCACCATCGTCGTCGGCGCCGGCAAGGCGGCGGCCGCCATGGCGCGCGCGGTGGAGCAGAACTGGGAAGGCGATTTGGAGGGGCTGGTCGTCACCCGCTACGGACATGCCGTGCCGTGCGAGCGCATCGAAGTGGTGGAGGCCAGCCATCCGGTGCCCGATGCCGCCGGCGAGGCGGCGGCGCGCCGCATGCTGACGCTGGTGCAGGGGCTGGGGCCGGACGATCTGGTGCTGTGCCTGATGTCCGGCGGTGCCTCGGCGCTGCTGTCGCTGCCGGCGGACGGGCTGGCGCTGGCCGACAAGCAGGCGGTCACCGGCGCGCTGCTGAAATCTGGGGCGACCATCGGCGAGATGAACTGCCTGCGCAAGCACCTGTCCGCCATAAAGGGCGGGCGGCTGGCGGTCGCCGCGCATCCGGCGCGGGTGGTGACGCTGGCGATCTCCGACGTGCCGGGCGACGATCCGGCGGTGATCGGCTCCGGCCCTACCGTGCCCGACCCCACCAGCTTCGCCGATGCGCTGGCCGTGCTGGCGAAATACGGCATCGAACCTCCGGAGGCGGTACGAAAGCATCTTGAAGCAGGGGTGGAGGAAAGCGCCAAGCCGGGCGATCCGCGCCTGGCGAATGCCGAGCTGGTGATGGTCGCCCGTCCGCAGGCCTCGCTGGAGGCGGCGGCGGACCTCGCCCGCAAGGCCGGCATCACGCCGGTCATTCTGGGCGATGCCATTGAAGGCGAGGCGCGCGAGGTTGCAACTGTCATGGCCGGCATTGCATTCCAGGTGGCGCGGCACGGCCAGCCGGCGCCCGCTCCCTGCGTCCTGCTGTCGGGGGGCGAGACCACGGTGACAGTGCGTGGCAAGGGCCGCGGCGGGCGCAATGTGGAATTCCTGCTGGGCCTTGCCGTGGCTCTGGGTGGGCATCCGCGCATCTGGGCGGTTGCCGGCGATACCGACGGCATTGACGGCACGGAGGATAATGCCGGTGCGGTGCTGACGCCGGACAGCATCGCCCGGGCCGCGGCGAAGGGGGTATCGGCGAAGCAGCGTCTGGCCGACAATGACGGCTATGGCTTCTTCGGGGCGCTGGGCGATCTGGTCATGACCGGGCCGACGCTGACCAATGTGAATGATTTCCGGGCCATCCTGGTGATGCCCGATGCCTGATGAGATGAACGGACGAGAGGGAATGACCATGCGACGTCAGCGCTGCGCCAAGATCGTCGCCACGCTTGGGCCGGCTTCCTCGACGGCGGAGCAGATCCGGGCGCTGTTTGCCGCCGGGGCGGATGTGTTCCGGCTGAATTTCAGCCATGGCGAGCATGCCGACCATGCCGAGCGCGTGAAGATTTTGCGCGCGCTGGAGCAGGAAACCGGGCGACCCATCGCCATCATGATGGATCTGCAGGGGCCGAAGCTGCGCATCGGCACCTTCCAGAATGGCCGCATCGAGCTGCATGCGGGCCGGCACTTCAACCTCGACCTCGACAAGGCGCCGGGCGACGACAAGCGGGTCTGCCTGCCACACCCGGAAATCTTCAAGGCGTTGCATCCCGGCGATGCGCTGCTGCTGGATGACGGCAAGATCCGGCTGAAGGTGCTGTCCTGCGATGCGAAATCGGCGGAGACGGAGGTGATCTCCGGCGGCCCGCTGTCCGACCGCAAGGGCGTCAATGTGCCGAACGCGTTGCTCGACCTGTCGCCGCTGACCGACAAGGACCGGCGTGACCTGCAGTTCGGACTCGACCAGGGGGTGGATTGGGTGGCGCTGTCCTTCGTGCAGCGGCCGGAGGATATCGCCGAGGCGCGCAAGCTGATCGCCGGGCGGGCCACCATCATCGCCAAGCTGGAGAAGCCCTCGGCGATCAAGCATCTGGACGCCATCATCGAACAGACCGACGCGGTCATGGTGGCGCGCGGCGATCTGGGCGTGGAGATGGCGCCGGAGGACGTGCCGCCGATGCAGAAGCGCATCGTCCGCGCCTGCCGCATGGCCGGCAAGCCGGTGATCGTCGCCACCCAGATGCTGGAATCGATGATCACCGCGCCGGCCCCGACCCGCGCCGAGGTGTCGGACGTGGCCACGGCGGTCTATGACGGCGCCGATGCGGTCATGCTGTCGGCGGAATCGGCGGCGGGCCAGTATCCGGTCGACTCGGTGGCGATGATGAACCGCATCATCGCGCGGGTGGAGCGCGACGACCTCTACCGCACCATCCTCGATGCTGTGCATGGCACGCCGGACGCAACCAGCCCGGACGCAATCACCGCTGCCGCGCGCAGCGTGGCGGAGACCATCGGTGCGGCGGCCATCGTGACCTACACCACTTCTGGTTCGACCACCCTCAGGGCGTCACGCGAGCGGCCGCCGGTACCGATCCTGTGCCTGACCGCCAGCCAGGCGACGGCGCGGCGGCTGGTGCTTGCCTGGGGCGTGCATCCGGTGCCGATGCGCGATGTGCGCAGCTTCTCCGACATGGTGCAGAGCGCCCAGGCCGTGACCCTGCGCGAGGGCTTCGCGCACAAGGACGACAAGATTGTGATTACCGCCGGTGTGCCCTTCGGCACGCCGGGGGCGACCAACGTGCTGCGCATCGCCCGGGTGTGAGGGTTTCTTGGGTTTGCCCTATGCTTCGAGACGCCGGCCCCAAGGGACTTGGTGCCGGCTCCTCAGCATGAGGTCACGAGGAGGCACTGTCTGTATTCCCATTCTCCCCTCGTCCTGAGGAGCCTGCGTCAGCAGGCGTCTCGAAGGACATGGGCCGGAATACGATTTGCCTCCTATGCGCAGGAGAACCCTGAAAGCCCGCCTTATTCCGCAGCCTGGTCCTGGCCGTCGCCCATGTCGCCGGCTTCCGCAGCGCTTCCGGGCGCCATGCCGAGCGCCTGCAGATAGAGGTCGAGCAGCGTCTCCTGCTCCTGCCGGTCCTCGCGGTCCAGCTTCCGCAGCTTCAGCACCTGGCGCATGATCTTGGTGTCGAAGCCCACACCCTTGGCTTCGGCGAAAATCTCGCGAATATCGGCGGCCAGTGCCGCCTTCTCCTCCTCCAGCCGCTCGATGCGCTCGATAAAGGAACGCAGGCGCTCGCCCGCGATGCCGCCGACGTCAGGCATGGATCATCCTCTGCATTAAGGGGTGTCGTGCTGTCCGCGACGATAGCCGGAAGCCCCCCATGGCCGCAAGCGGACTATGCCTGGCGATGCTGCTCAAGAGCTGTCGGAAAAGATTGTATAAAGATTTAAGGAAAATACTGAAGACTTCCCGGCAGTGATTTGATTGCAAAAAATATTCAGTTTCGTTAACGTTTTGTATACGAAGTGCAGCCTTAACTGTTATTAAGGTTAATACCTTGGGGAGTAACGCCAATGTTTTCCGCATCGAAGAAGTCGGATCCGGAGGCCGAACGTCGCCTGATAGAGGCCCTGAAGGCCCGCTGCGACGCACAGATACATCAGCTGGCAGGGATGGCGGAAAAGGCCGAGACCACCTCGGCCGAACGCGCCGCCCAGCGCCTGGTCGAGCTGGCCAAGAATCCGAAGCTGCCCGGCGATTACCGTAAATACGCGATGGAAGAAGCGCAGAAGCTGGAATGCGCGGCCAACATCAAGGCGACCGACATGGCGGTGCATCGCGCCATGGCGGCAGCGCTGGCCGACGACAAGGAGGCCCGCGACAAGGAAGTCGCAAAGATCCGCCAGTTCATGCAGAAGGCGATCAGCCTGCGAGCGCCGGCCGATTTCCGCGTCGGCACGGAGAAGTCGCTGGAGAATATTCTGCTGTCGGGCGGCGTGAAGCATACCGGCCCGACCAAGGCCAAGCCGCTGGATACCGCGCCCAAGAACGAAAAGCATGCCAAGGACGGCCTGCCCGCGATGGTGCGCTGAGCCGGATAAGCGGCAGGGGAAAAGCAAGGGGCGCCGGTTGGCGCCCCTTTTTGTTGCCGTTTGTGCCGGTGGCCGCTCAGTCGTCAAGTGCGGGGCGGTTCATCCGGTGCGCCAGCGGCTTGTCGGAGGCGATACGGAAGATCACCATGCCGGGCCGGGCGATGCGTTCCGGCCGGCGGCCGAACAGGATGCCGTCGGCCAGGCTCTGCACCGGCACGCGGGCCTTGGTCTGGTCCTCGGCGTAGGGGTCGATGATCTCGCACACTACCTCGCCCTTCTTCACCATGTCGCCGGGTGCCTTGTGATAGGTCAGCACGCCGGTGACCGGCGCATAGCCCACTTCCATAGCCGAGACGGGCACGGCCTCGCAGAGCGGCTTCGGCAGCGGGCCGGGATCGCCGGCGATGGCGCCGTAGCGCTGCAGGACCTTGAACAGGTTTTCCGCGTCCGGCTTGCCGAAGCCGTCGGTCACATCGACCCGACCGCGATATTCCACGGTGGCCGAGATGCAGGCCTGCGGGACCGGCTTGGCCTCGTCCTGGATCAGGCCGCGCAGGTCGGACCACAGCCCGCCGATACCCTGCGAGAAGGCGCGCGCGCCGCCGCTGGCATGGCGGCTGACCAGCGTTGCCATGCTGCCGATCTGGGCTGAAAGCTCGGCACCGCCCTCGTCATAGCTGTCCTGATGCATGAACAGGTGCATCGTCGCCTCGCCGGCGCAGTGCAGGTCGAGGCAGATGTCGGAATCGATGGCCAGGCGCTGCAGCGTGAATTTCAGCGATTCGTTCTCGTTGCGCGGTGCCTGCGCGGTCAGCCAGGCGACGGCGGCCTTGCGCACGATCTCCACATTCTTCGTGGCGTCGTTGGTCAGCTTCGGCTTCACCTCCTCGGCGATGCCCTCGGCGACCGGCAGGAAATTGCGGTTGAAATTCTCGCGGCTGACGAGATCGAAGCGGCCGAGGTGATAGCCGGCGATGTTCTGCGCCAGGCCAACCGGGTTGGCGACCGGCACGACGACGATTTCGCCCTTGATCTGGCCCTTGGCGTCAGCCTCTTCCAGCATCGGACGCAGATGGTGCAGCGCCATCATCGCCGGCAGCTCGTCGGCATGGATCGCCGCCTGCAGATAGACCTTCGGGCGCGCACCGGGCGTGCCGAAACGGTGCACGGCGATATGGCGCTCCGTACCGGGGGACGGGCTGACGAGGGTGATTTTTTCGACCGAGCGGGGCATCGGCTGGGCCTCTCCTGTTGGTAAGTGATGGCGGTGTTACGCCAAATTCCTTACCACGCGGGAAAGTCGCCAGCCATGCGTTCTACTCAAGGCGGATAGAGAGCGCCGCCTTTCGGTTGCCCGCTAGGGCGCCAATCAGTGCGCCTATTAGTGAGAGTGAATCTTTTCGAACATCGCCTTCTGTTCGGCATTCGCCTCGGACTGGTACTTCGCCTTCCAGTCCTCGTAGGGCATGCCATAGACCTTCTCGCGGGCCTCGTCATAGCTGACCTCCAGCCCCTTGTCCTTGGCGGCGGCGGCATACCATTTCGACAGGCAGTTGCGGCAGAAGCCGGCCAAATTCATCAGGTCGATATTCTGCACGTCGGTGCGGGTCTGCAGATGATCGACCAGCGTGCGGAAAGCGGCGGCTTCAAGCTCGGTGCGGGTCTTCTCGTCGATCTGGCTCATGGCTTTCCTCCTGTATCGGTGGAATAGGCTACCCCCTATGTCGGGTCTGGGGGCTGGCCTGTAAAGGGTGTGTTGGGATGCCGAACGGCGTCAGGCGGCCTGGGTGCCGCCCACGGTAATGCCACGCATCTTCACGGTCGGCTGGCCGACGCCCACCGGCACGCCCTGGCCGTCCTTGCCGCAGGTGCCGATGCCGTCATCCAGCTTCAGATCGTTGCCGATCATGGAGACCTGGGTCATCGCCTTCGGGCCGTTGCCGATCAGCGTCGCGCCCTTCACCGCCGGGCCGATCTTGCCATCCTCGATGAGGTAGGCCTCGGAGGCGGAGAACACGAACTTGCCCGAAGTGATATCGACCTGCCCGCCGCCGAAATTCACGGCATAGAGGCCGCGCCCCTTCACCGAGGCGATGATCTCCTGCGGGTCGTGCTGGCCGCCCAGCATCAGCGTGTTGGTCATGCGCGGCATCGGATGATGCGCGAAGCTCTGGCGCCGGCCATTGCCGGTCGGCTTCATGCCCATCAGGCGGGCATTCTGCCGGTCCTGCATGTAGCCGACCAGGATGCCGTCCTCGATCAGCACGGTGCGCTGCGAGGGCGTGCCCTCGTCATCGACGGTGAGCGAGCCGCGCCGGTCCTCCATCGTGCCGTCATCGACCACGGTGACGCCCTTCGAGGCCACCTGCTGGCCGATCTTGCCGGAGAAGGCGGAGGTCTGCTTGCGGTTAAAGTCGCCCTCCAGCCCGTGGCCGACCGCCTCATGCAGCATGACGCCGGGCCAGCCGGGGCCGAGCACCACTTCCATCTCGCCGGCGGGGGCGGGGATGGAGCCCAGATTCACGACGGCCTGGCGCAGCGCCTCATCCACCTGCGCCTGCCAGGTGCGCGGGTCGAGATAGAGGTCATAGCCGGTGCGCCCGCCGGCGCCGCTGCTGCCGCTTTCCATGCGGTCGCCCTCGGCGACGACGATCTGCACATTCAGGCGCACCAGCGGGCGGATGTCGGCGACGCGCATCCCGTCCGGGCGGATGATCTGCACCGCCTTCCAGCTGCCCGCCACCGAGGCCGAGACCTGGCGCACGCGCGGGTCCTTCGCCCTTGCATAGGCGTCGATGTCCTGCAGCAGCTTCACCTTGGTCTCGAACGGCACGGCGGAGAGCGGGTTGGCATCGGTATAGAGCTGCCGGTTGGTGCCGATCGGCCCCTCGGCCAGCGTGCCGCCATGGCCGGCCTTCACCGCCTGCACGGTGGTGACCGCGCGGCGGATCGCCTCCTCCGACAGGTCGGCGGCATGGGCATAGCCGGCGGCATCGCCGATCACGGAGCGCAGGCCGAACCCCTGCGCGGTGTCGAAGCTGGCCGCCTTCAGCCTTCCATCGTCGAAGCCCAGGCTCTCCGACTGGCTGTATTCGAGGTAGAGTTCCCCGTCATCGGCGCCCGACAGCGCCTCGCCGACCAGCCGTTCGATGCGGCCGCGGTCGAGGCCCGCGCGGGTGAAGAACAGCTCGTCGGTCTGCGCGAGAACGGTCATGTCCTATCCTTGTGGTTGCGGCATGCAATGCTATCGACAAGGATATAGGCAGGATTGCCCGGCGCAACCAGCACCGGCATGGCATTAGGGGATGGGAGACGCGCCGGCATGGTGGAAAAGCCAAGGTCAGGAGAGGGGGCCGCCGAGTCTGCTGTACCACCCCTGGGCCGCCTGCCGGACGAGCATCCGCTGCGCCATGCGCTGAATGACGAGGTACATGCAAGGCCGTTCGAGCCGATGGTGGCGCCGGCCCGTATATCGCATCTGGCGGTGCTGACGGGCGAGCAGACGGCGGGGCAGGAGCGTGCGCATCTGGCGCGGCTGTGTGCGCATTTTCAGGTGCCGCCGCCGCCCGACGACGCGACCCAGATCATCATCGACATGGGCGGCTTCCTGCTGCGCTGGGAGCGGCATACCGAATTCTCGACCTATGGCTTCATCCTGGAAGGCAAGTTCGAGGAGGCCTTCGCCGATCCGGTGATCCGCCGCGTGCCGCCGGACTGGCTGGAGGCCATCCCCGGCCAGATGATCGTGGCCATCCATGTCGCGGTGGAGGCGCGCGGCGGCCCCCGCCATGGCGCGTCGGAAGCGGCGGCGCTGCTGGGCGGCAATGCGCCGGCCGGCAGCCTGATGAGCAGCGGTGCCGCGGCTGCCTGGACCGACTTCACCATCGGGCCGGACGGGTTCAGTCGCATCCTGGTGCAGGATTACGAGATGGGGCCGCGCCGCACCGGCCGGCGGGTGCGGCGGCTGCTGGAGCTGGAAACCTACCGCATGATGGCGCTGCTGGCATTCCCGCTGGCGCGCGATGCCGGCCCGGCGCTGACCAAGGTCGGCGAGGAGATATCGAACATCACCACGGCGCTGGCGACCGGGCAGGACAGCCGCGACGACCGTGCGCTGCTGGACGAGCTGACCCGCCTGGCGGCGGAGGTGGAGCGTATCGGTGCCCGCGTTGCCTACCGGCTGGGGGCGGCCAAGGCCTATACGGCGCTGGTGGCGCAACGCACCGAGGAGCTGCGTGAATCGCGCCTTGAAGGAATGCAGACCCTGGGCGAGTTCATGAACCGGCGGTTCCTGCCGGCGATGCGCACCTGCACCTCGGTGCAGCAGCGGCTCGATGCGCTGGCGGCGCGGGTGGCACGCACCAGCGAATTGCTGCGCACCCGTGTCGATGTGCAGCTAGAAGCGCAGAACCGCGATCTGCTGCGCTCGATGAACCGGCGCGCCATGATCCAGCTGCGCCTGCAGGAGACGGTGGAGGGGCTGTCGGTCGTCGCCATCTGCTATTACGCGGCAGGGCTGCTGGGCTATGCCGCGAAGGGGCTGAAGGACACGCCTTTGGGCTCGGGGCTGCCGCTCTCGCCCGAGGTCGTTGTCGGGGCGGCGATTCCGGTCATTTTCCTGCTGGTATGGTTCGGCGTGCGGCGCATGCGCCGACGGCTGACCCGCGATCTGGAAAAAGAAGACGCCTGAGGATAGGGGACAGGAAAAACCGGGCCTCGACAAGGGTCAAACTGATGGCAAAAAAGCGGCAGGATGCGACATCTGGTCACAATTCGCGCTTGCCCGATCCGAATAAGATGGATAGACAGCCAACGTGCGCAGCGCAGCGGTAATTCCGTTGGCGACGTGCCGCAACGGTTCGGGCCAGGTTTCGCCTTATCGCCCTGAATGGGCAGGCGAAGCCTTTCGTCCATGCCGCGCCTTCCGGGGGGCGGACGGATTTTGTGTCTAGGGATTAGGGTAGGATGCCGAGCAATAGGAAGCGTATCGCCACCGTGTTCTTCGGGATTCTCCTCGCCGCGCTGGCGGGAGTGGGGCTAACGACGGGCGCCTGGGCGGCAGAGCCGCAGCCCTGGCAGCTCGGCATGCAGACGCCGGTCTCGCCGGGCAAGGAAAGCCTGCATTCGCTGCACGACATTTTGTTGTGGATCATCACGGCCATCACGCTGTTCGTGCTGGCGCTGCTGATCTATGTGATCGTCCGGTTCCGGGCCTCGGCCAACCCGAACCCGTCGCGGACCTCGCACAACACGCTGATCGAGGTGCTGTGGACGGTCATCCCGGTGATCATCCTGGTGGTGATCGCGGTGCCGTCCTTCCGGCTGCTCTATTATCTCGACCGTACCGAAGAAGCCGACATGACCATCAAGGTCACCGGCCATCAGTGGTACTGGAACTACGCCTATCCGGATCATGGCGATTTCGCCTTCGACAGCTACATGATCGCCGAAGAGGATCTGAAGCCGGGGCAGAAGCGCCTGCTGGAAGTGGACAATGCGCTGGTCGTTCCGGCCGGCAAGAATATCCGCGTGCTGGTTGCCGGCGCCGACGTGATGCACAGCTGGCTGGTGCCGGCCATCGGGGTGCAGCTCTATACCATCCCGGGCCGCATCATCGAGACCTGGTTCCGCATCGACAAGCCAGGCACCTATTACGGCCAGTGCAACCAGATCTGCGGCGTGAACCATGCCTACATGCCGGTTAAGGTCGAGGCTGTCAGCGAGGCCGAGTTCGAGGCCTGGGTGAAGCAGGCGCAGGACAAGTTCGCGGATAATGGCGACCGCAAGGTCGCGGCAGTGGCCGCGCAGTAATTCGGGAGTGGGGCGGCGCAGGCGCGCTGCCCTCGCAACGAGGACGAGACTGAGGGTTTCTCCGCCCAGGCTGGCGGGACGCCTTTGAAAGCAAGGAAAGGTTGATCCATGGCGCAGGCATCGGCAGCGCACGACCATCACGATCATCATCCCAGCGGCTGGCGGCGGTACGTCTATTCGACGAACCACAAGGACATCGGCACGATGTACCTGATCTTCGCCATCGTTGCCGGCATCATTGGCGGCCTGTTCTCGCTCTATATGCGTATGGAGCTGCAGGATCCGGGCGTCCAGTACATGTCGGGCGGCCAGGAGTGGAACGTCATCATCACGGCGCACGGCCTGATCATGGTGTTCTTCATGGTCATGCCGGCGCTGATCGGCGGCTTTGGCAACTGGTTCGTGCCGCTGATGATCGGCGCGCCGGACATGGCCTTCCCGCGCATGAACAACATCAGCTTCTGGCTGCTGATCCCGGCCTTCGCCCTGCTGCTGCTGGCGGCCTTTGTGGATGGCGGCGCCGGCGTGGGCTGGACCATCTATCCGCCGCTGTCGGGCCCGAACGGGCATCCGGGCATGGCGGTCGATTTCGCCATCCTGTCGCTGCATGTGGCCGGCGTGTCCTCGATCCTGGGCGCGGCCAACTTCATCACCACCATCATCAACATGCGCGCGCCGGGCATGACCCTGCACCGCATGCCGTTGTTCGTTTGGTCGATATTGGTGACCGCGTTCCTGCTTTTGCTGGCCATTCCGGTGCTGGCCGGCGCCTTGACCATGCTGCTGAC
>NZ_JAKUSO010000035.1:0-38116 GCF_022449305.1 Oceanibaculum sp.
AGCCCCGGCGGCCGGATTGCTATACTCCGGCCCCGATATTCCACCCATCGTTCCATAACGACGAAGACGAGCCCATGATTCCGCGCTATTCCCGCCCGGCTATGACCGCCATCTGGTCGCCCGAGAACCGTTTCCGCATCTGGTTCGAGATCGAGGCGCACGCTACCGACGCGCTGGCCGAGCTGGGCGTGGTGCCGAAGGAAGCGGCCAAGGCGGTGTGGGAGCGCGGGCAGGGCAAGGTCGATCCGGCGCGCATCGACGAGCTCGAGCGTGAGGTAAAGCACGATGTCATCGCCTTCCTGACCAACCTGGCCGAGCATGTCGGCGAGGAAGCGCGCTTCGTCCATCAGGGCATGACCTCGTCCGACGTGCTGGATACCTGCCTGTCGGTGCAGCTGGTCGAGGCGACGGACATCCTGCTGGAGGATATGGACGCGCTGCTGGCTGCGCTGAAGCGCCGGGCCTACGAATACAAGGATGTGGTGTGCATGGGCCGCAGCCACGGCATCCATGCCGAGCCGGTGACCTTCGGGCTGAAGCTGGCCACCTTCTATGCCGAGTTCAAGCGCAACCGCGATCGGTTGGCCGCCGCGCGGGACGAGATCGCCACCTGCGCGATTTCCGGCGCGGTCGGCACCTTCGCCAACATCGATCCGCGCGTCGAGGCCCATGTCGCCCAGAAGCTGGGTCTGACGGTGGAGCCGATTTCAACCCAGGTCATCCCGCGGGACCGGCATGCGATGTATTTCGCGACGCTGGGCGTTATCGCCAGCTCCATCGAGCATCTGGCCATCGAGGTTCGCCATTTGCAGCGCACCGAGGTGCGCGAGGCGGAGGAGTATTTCTCGCCCGGCCAGAAGGGCAGCTCCGCCATGCCGCACAAGCGCAACCCGGTGCTGACCGAGAACCTGACCGGCCTTGCCCGCATCGTGCGCGGCATGGTGATCCCGGCGATGGAGAATGTGGCGCTGTGGCACGAGCGCGACATCAGCCATTCCTCGGTGGAACGGATGATCGCCCCCGACGCCACGGTGACGCTGGATTTCGCGCTGGCGCGGCTGACCGGCGTGATCGACAAGCTGGTGGTCTATCCCGATGCCATCGAAAAGAACCTGAACCAGCTGGGCGGGCTGGTGTTCTCGCAGCGTGTGCTGCTGGCCCTGACCCAGGCCGGGGCGAGCCGCGAGGATTCCTACCGCCTCGTACAGCGCAACGCCATGCAGGTCTGGGAGCGCGGCGCCAACTTCCTGGAGCTGCTGAAGGCCGACAAGGACGTGACCGCGAAACTCTCCGAGGCGAAGCTGGAGGAGCTGTTCGACATGGGCTACCACACCAAGCATGTCGATACGATCTTCGCCCGGGTGTTCGGGGAATAGGCCGGAACAGCTAGCCGAAAAGCAAATGCCCGGGCAAGACCCGGGCATTTTTTTCTTGGACCGTCACCCCCGCACTTGTTGCGGGGGTCCAGGCTTCCGCTTACTGGATCGTCGGTCGAGTAAGCTGAACCCTGGATTCCCGGGACAAGCCCGGGAATGAGATGTTGAGTGGGATTGCCTTACTCCGTCGTGACCTGGCGCTGCGCCTCGTCGAGCATCTCTTCCATCTTCTTCAGCAGACGGTGCTCGCTCATCTCGACCTTGGCGGCCTGGAAATCGCCCATCAGCTTTTCGATGACATCGTCATGACCGGGCTTCTCGAAGTCCGCGGCGACAACGCTCTTGGCGTACTCATCGGCCTTTTCGCCGGTATGGCCCAGCAGCTCGGCCGCCCACAGCCCGACCAGCTTGTTGCGCCGCGCGATGATCTTGAAGCGGAGTTCCGCATCATGCTTGAACTTGTTCTCGAAGGCCTGTTCGCGCTCGCTGAAAGACGCCATGCTGCTGCTCCGCTCTGTTACCTTGTACCGACGGCGCATTCGCGCCACTCACTCCCCATATAGGGTTGCGACCTTATCTACGCTATCGCCCAGCGATTCTGAACAGTCAATTTCGTGACGTTTTCCGGAACCCGCCATGTGCACTGTCGTCCTTCTGCATCGCCCCGGTCATGATTGGCCGGTCCTGATCGCCGCCAACCGCGACGAAATGTCCGGGCGTCCCTGGCAGATGCCCGCCCGGCACTGGGAAGACCGGCCGGATGTGGTGGCCGGCCTCGACGTGCTGGCGGGCGGAAGCTGGCTCGGCCTCAACGATCACGGCGTGGCGGCGGCGATCCTGAACCGGGTCGGCACGCTGGGGCCGGCCCCCGGCAAGCGCAGCCGGGGCGAGCTGGTGCTGGACGCGCTGGACCATGCCGATGCGTCGCTGGCGGCAGAAGCGCTGGCTGATCTCAACCCCGCCGCCTACCGCCCCTTCAACATGCTGCTGGCTGACAGCGATGGCGGCTACTGGCTGCGCGGTCTTGGCGAGGAAGGCGGCCATGTCGAGCTGCATCCGCTGCCGCCCGGCCTGCACATGCTGACCGCGCGCGATATCGACGATCGCGCCAGCCCGCGTATTGACCGCTATTTGCCGCTGTTCGAGCAGGCTGCCGTGCCGGACCCCGTCACCGGCGACTGGGCGGCATGGCGCGACCTGATGGCCGCCACGGAGCATGACTCCAAGGCGGGTC
The DNA here is from genome assembly GCF_022449305.1 of Oceanibaculum sp. NCBI lineage: Bacteria > Pseudomonadati > Pseudomonadota > Alphaproteobacteria > Rhodospirillales > Oceanibaculaceae > Oceanibaculum > Oceanibaculum sp. The sequence goes on from NZ_JAKUSO010000035.1 coordinate 2,611, forward strand.
CGCGTGGCGCCATGACAATCCGTACCGAAAATGGTGGCGGCTTCGGCACGGTCTCCTCCTCGCTGATCGCGCTGCCGCGCCCCACCGGACCGGGCGAAGCGCCCCTGAAGCCGGTCTGGCTGTTCGCCCCCGGCGCCCCGGACGTGACGGAATATGAGCCGGTAGCGCTCGACTGACGGCGGCTGCCCTGCCGATTCACTCACATTGTTTCGCCCCCTTCTTCCTGCTATAGGGAGGCGAAAGCGACATGCGCGCGGTCGCGCAGCGTGCGCTGCCCCTGTACGGGGTTCCTTCTCGGGAGTTTCTCCATATGGCCAGACGCAGACGCATCTATGAGGGCAAGGCCAAGGTCCTGTTCGAAGGACCGGAGCCCGGCACTCTGGTGCAGTATTTCAAGGACGACGCCACCGCTTTCAACAACCAGAAGCATGGCGTCATCACCGGTAAGGGGGTGCTGAACAACCGCATCTCCGAGTTCCTGATGCAGCGTCTGGTCGAAATCGGCATCCCGACCCATTTCGTGCGCCGGCTGAACATGCGAGAGCAGTTGGTCCGCGAGGTGGAGATCATTCCGGTCGAGGTGGTGATCCGCAATATCGCCGCCGGATCGCTGGTGAAGCGCTTCGGCGTGCCGGAAGGCCAGTTGTTGCCGCGCGCCATCGTCGAATATTATTACAAGTCGGATTCGCTGGGCGACCCGATGATCTCGGAAGAGCACATCACCGCCTTCGGCTGGGCGACGACGCAGGAGATCGATGACATCCTGGCGCTGTCGCTGCGGGTGAACGATTTCCTGACCGGCCTGTTTGTCGGCATCGGTCTCCGGCTCGTCGATTTCAAGCTGGAGTTCGGCAGGCTGTACAATGAGGACGAGATGCGCATCGTGCTGGCCGACGAGCTTAGCCCGGACAATATGCGGCTGTGGGACGCCAAGACCAACGAGAAGATGGACAAGGACCGCTTCCGTCAGGATCTGGGCGGCGTGAAGGAGGCCTATCAGGAGGTTGCGCGGCGTCTGGGCATCCTCCCCGAGGGCGGCCCGACCGACATGAAGGGCCCGAAGGTGATGCAGTAGCCGCCGGGCTGCTGTAGTGTTTTTCTGCGACTAATGGAAAGCGGAATCTGTGAAGGCGAAAGTACATATCACGCTGAAGAACGGCGTTCTCGACCCGCAGGGCAAGGCGATCCACCATGCGCTGGAGGTGCTGGGCTTCACCGGCATCGGCGATGTCCGCCAGGGCAAGTATATCGAACTCGATCTCGCGGAAAGTGACCCGGTGAAGGCCAAGGCAGCGGCGGAGGAGATGTGCCGCAAGCTCCTGGCCAATACGGTGATCGAGAATTATTCCGTCGAGGTGGTGGCCTGAAGGCGCCAGCCGACAGCGAGTACCGGCGCCGGCTGGAGGCGCTTTACCTGCCCCGGCTGGACCGCCACCGCATCGGGCCGGAAGCCCAGGCGTGGCCTAACATCTTCGAGCAGTCCGTCCGCTTCATCGCACTGGCCGATATCGGCATCAAGCCGGATGATACGGTGCTGGATGCCGGGTGCGGGCTGGGCGATTTCGCGACATATCTGGGCGAGCATGATTTTCAGGGCCGGTATATCGGCATCGATATGCTGCCGCAGATGGTTGAGCGTGCGCGCCGCGCCCGCTTCGCCGATGGTTTCGATGTAAGTTTCGACTGTGCCGATATCCGCGATGCGCCGGAACGCTGGCAGGCGGATATCGTGGTGGCCAGCGGTATTTTCGTGGAAATGACCGAGGAGGAGGCGCGGGAGACCATCGCCGCGCTGTTCCGGGCCTGCCGCCGGGGGGTCGCCTTTACCTCGCTGTCGAGCTGGGATCGGTCGGAGAATGAAGAGGGGTTCCTCCGGCTCGACCCGCTGCGCACGCTGAAATTCTGCCGCGGCCTGACGCCACGCCTGTTGCTGCGGCACGAATATTTCTACAGCGATTTCGCGATCTACCTGTACCGGGACCTGCCGGACGTCAATTAACCAGGCGGCTTAGCCAAGCCTCAGCTGGCCTCGCGTTCCAGCAGCTGTTCCAGCACGAACACGCGGATGGCGCTGGACAGGTTGGCGGCGCGGTCCCGGTCGATGCTCTCGACCAGCGCGTTCACGGACAGGCGTTGCCGCTTGGCCAGCGACTGCAGCTGTTCCCAGAAGATATCCTCCAGCGACACGCTGGTGCGGTGGCCGGCGATTACGACCGAACGCTTGCGGATGGTTGTCGCACTCACGGTTCCTTACTCCCCCTTGCGGGTCGGGGCGATCATCTGGTGCGGATCGACCCAGCGATCGAACGAATCGGCATCGACATAGCCGAGGGCAAGTGCCGTCTTGCGTAATGTCTTACCGTCTGAATGTGCCTTTTTCGCGACAGAAGCCGCCTTGTCATAGCCGATATGCGGGGCCAGCGCGGTCACCAGCATGAGCGAGCGCTCGACATGCTCGGAGATGCGGGCGCCATCGGCCTCGATGCCGGTGAGGCAATTGTCGGTGAAGCTGAGCGCGGCGTCGGCCAGCAGCCGTATCGACTGCAGCGCGTTATAGGCGATCACCGGCTTGAACACGTTCAGCTCCAGATGGCCGCTCATGCCGGCGACGGTGATCGTGGTGTGATTGCCCATCACCTGCGCACACACCATGGTCAGCGCCTCGGCCTGGGTCGGGTTTACCTTGCCCGGCATGATGGAGGAGCCGGGCTCGTTCTCCGGCAGGCGCAGCTCGGCGAGGCCGGAACGCGGGCCGGAGCCCAGCAGGCGGATGTCGTTGGCAATCTTCATCAGCGACACGGCCAGCGTGTTCAGCGCGCCGGACGCCTCGACCAGCGCATCATGCGCGGCCAGTGCCTCGAATTTGTTCGGCGCCGTCACGAAGGGCAGGCCGGTCAGGCGCGCGGCCTCGGCGGCGAAGGCGGTGTCGAATCCTTCGGGCGCGTTCAGGCCGGTGCCGACGGCGGTGCCGCCCTGCGCCAGCTCGTACAGCCGGGGCAGCGTGCCTTCGATGCGCGCGATGCCATAGGCGACCTGCGTGGCATAGCCGGAAAATTCCTGGCCCAGCGTCAGCGGCGTGGCGTCCTGCAGGTGGGTACGGCCGATCTTCACGATGTCCGCGAAGGCGCGGCTCTTCATCTCCAGCGCCGCGTGCAGGTGGCGCAGCGCGGGCAGCAGGCGATTCACGATTTCGCTGGCCGCCGCGATGTGCATTACGGTCGGGAAACTGTCGTTGGAGGACTGGCTGCGGTTCACATGGTCGTTCGGGTGCACCGGCGATTTCGCGCCGCGCTGGCCGCCCAGCAGCTCATTCGCGCGGTTGGCGATCACCTCGTTGGCGTTCATGTTGGTCTGGGTGCCGCTGCCGGTCTGCCAGACTACCAGGGGGAACTCGTCGGCCAGCGTGCCATCCGCCACCTCGCCGGCGGCGGTCACTATCGCGTCCCCCAGCTTCTTCTCCAGCACGCCCAGCGCCATGTTCGCCAGGGCAGCGGCCTGTTTCTGGATGCCGAAGGCGTGGATCAGCGGCGCCGGCATGCGTTCGCCGCCAATGCGGAAATTCTGCAGGGAGCGCTGGGTCTGCGCGCCCCACAGCCGGTCGGCGGGCACCTTCACGGTGCCCATCGTATCGCTTTCGTCCCTATAGGCTTCGCGGTTGGCGGATTCGGTCATGACATCCTCATGGTCCTTGCGAAACGATTACAAGGACATATGGGTTGCCAGAAAAACGAATGCACCCTCCGGTAGGGCGGGGGAGCTATGCCGCCGTTGTCATAACTCGGCTATTCCGCTGCCCTATTCTGCAGCTCGCGGCTGGTTCAGATAGCCGTCGCGGGTCTGCGGCAGCTTCTTGCCCAGGATACGCGAGGCGACCATGGTGCGCAGCACCTGTGCGGTACCGCCGCCGATGGTGAACATGCGGGCGTCGCGCACCATGCGCTCCAGCGGGTTGTTGCGCGAATAGCCGGCGGCGCCATGCAGCTGCAGGGCGTTGTTGGTCACGGTGACCGCCATTTCGGAGGCGAAGACCTTGGCCTGCGCGGCGGCGGTCGGCTCCGGGAAGGGCTGGTCGCTGACCGCGGCGTTGTGGATCAGGGCGCGCGCCGCCTCCACATTGATCGACATGTCGGCCAGCATGAATTGCAGCCCCTGGAACTCGAAGATCGGTCGGCCAAACTGCTCGCGCTTCTTCACGAATTCCAGTGCCGTCTCGTAAGCGCCCGCCGCGATGCCCAGCGCCACGGTGGCAGCACCAACGCGCTGGCTGTTATAGGCGTTCATCAGCCCGGCGAAGCCGCGCCGGATGCCCTCCGGCGGGACCAGCGCCATGTCGGCGGGGACTTCCAGATTCTCGAAGATGACCTCGGTCTCGGGGATGCCGCGCAGCCCCATGGTCGGCTCGCGCTTGCCGATACGCAGGCCCTTCGGCTCGATGCCGTTTTCCGGGTCGCGCACCGCGATGAAGCCGCCGATGCCCTGTTCCACGCCATCCTCGAACACGCGGGCGAAGATCAGGTGCAGCTTGGAGACGCCGCCGCCGGTGATCCAGTGCTTCTTGCCGTTGATGACATAGCGGTCGCCCTTCCTCTCGGCGCGGGTCGTCATCTCGGTGGCGGCACTGCCGGCGTCCGGCTCGGTGATGCAGATGGCCGGCTTGTCGCCCTTCAGCACCAGGCTGGCGGCCAGCTTCTTCTGTGCCTCGGTGCCATAGGCCATGATCGCGCCGATGGCGCCCATATTGGCTTCCACCGCGATGCGGCCGGTGACGCCGCAGACCTTTGCCATTTCCTCGATCAGCAGGCAGGTCTCCAGATAGCCCAGCCCCTGGCCGCCATAGGCCTGCGGGATGGTCATGCCGAAGAAGCCGGCATCGCGCATCGCGGCCACATTATCCCAGGGGTACTGTTCGCTGCGGTCCACCTCGGCGGCGCGCGGGGCGATCACGGTCTGCGCCAGCTCGCGGGCGCGGGCGCGGAAGGCAAGCTGGGCGTCGGTCAGGCGGGTCATGGTCGTTTCCTCAGGGCTTTGATTGGTTTTGCCGGGAATCTAGGGCATGAGCCGGCGGCGGCAAAGCACCTTCGATGCAGGGCAGCCTTACGGCCACTTCGCCACGGGCGGCATCGACATCAGGATCGCCTCGGTGTTGCCGCCGGTCATCAGGCCGAACTTGGTGCCGCGGTCATGCAGCAGGTTGAACTCGACATAGCGGCCGCGCCGCACCAGCTGGTGCTCGCGCTGCTCCTCGGTCCAGGGCCTCTCCATATGCTTGCCCACCAGGGCCGGATAGGCCTCCAGGAAGGCGAGGCCGATATCGCGGGTGAAGGCGAAATCCTTCTCCCAGTCCTTGTCGAGGTAGTCATAGAAAATGCCGCCGACGCCGCGCGGCTCGCCCCGGTGCGGCAGGAAGAAATACTCGTCGCACCATTTCTTGAAGCGCTCGTAATAGTCGGCGCCATGGCGGTCGCAGGCGGATTTCAGCGCGCCGTGGAAGAAGGCGGTATCCTCATCGTCCGGCACCATCGGCGTCAGGTCGGCGCCGCCGCCGAACCAGGCCTTGGTGGTCACGATATGGCGGGTGTTCATGTGCACCGCCGGCACCAGCGGCGAGCGCATATGCGCCACCAGCGAAATGCCCGAGGCCCAGAAGCGCGGGTCCTTGTCAGCGCCGGGTATCTGCGCGCGGAACTGTTCGGAGAATTCGCCATGCACGGTGGAGATGTTCACACCCACCTTCTCGAACACCCGGCCGCGCATGACGGACATGACGCCGCCGCCGCCTTCCGGCCGGTCCCATTCCTTGCGCTCGAACCGCCCCGCCGGCAGGTCGGAGAGCGCGCCGGTATAGCTGTCCTCCAGCCCCTCGAAGGCGGCGCAGATGCGGTCGCGCAGTTCCCGGAACCAGTCGGTGGCCTGTTGCTTGCGGGATTCGGTCAGGGTGTCGTTCATGTTTCTTCTTATCCTCCGGCCTGATTGGCGAGCGTTTGGGCGGCGGGAAAGCCGCCAGTCTGCCGCAGCGCCTCGCCCAGCACCATAGCGGCTGCCTGGGCGACATTGATTGAACGCAGGCCGGGCAGCAAGGGAATGAGAAGGCGGGCGTCGGCGGCCTCATGCACATGATCGGGCACGCCGCTGCTCTCCCGCCCCAGAATCAGGATATCGTCGGGTCGGAAGTCGAAGCCGGTATAGGGCGTGGCCGCCTTCGTTGTCAGCAGCACCAGCCGGCCGGGCGCGCGGTCGGCCTGGAACCGTTCCCATGAGGCATGGCGGATCAGCGTCAGCCGGTCGATGTAATCCATGCCCGCACGCCGCATCCGCCGGTCGTCGAGGATGAAACCGGCGGGTTCGATCAGGTCCACCGGGACGCCGAGGCAGGCGCCCAGACGCATGATGGCGCCTGCGTTTTGTGGAATATCCGGTTGAAACAGGGCAAGGTGCATGGCAGTAGGTTTTCGCCTGGGCTGTGTTGTGCTTTGCAATCGTGTCGGATTGCATTATACCCGACGCGCCCGGCAGGGGTGGGGATCGCGGTTGGCACGATGCGACAGAGTGTCGCGATGTCCCCTGGCGGCACCGTAGTATTTTGTGAAGCCTATAAGACAGGCCTGTACGGGGGAAAGTAATGGCGCAAACCGCACAGTCGGGCACCGCAGGCGGCGCACAGGGTGCGCACGGCGAAGGCACCCGGCGTGATTTCCTGCATCTGGCGACGGTCGGTGTTGGCGCTGTAGGCGCCGCGGCGATCGCTTGGCCGTTCATCGACCAGTGGAACCCGGCGGCGGATACGCTGGCCCTGGCCTCCACCGAAGTCGATATCAGCAAGATTGCCGAAGGTCAGGCGATCACGGTCAGCTGGCGCGGCAAGCCGGTCTTCATCCGCCACCGCACGGCGACGGAGATCGAAGAGGCGACGGCCGTTCCTCTGGGCGACCTGCCTGATCCGCAGGCCGATACCGCCCGGACGGAAAAGCCGGAGTGGCTGGTCGTCGTTGGCGTGTGCACGCATCTGGGCTGCATCCCGCTGGGCCAGAGCTCGACCCAGCCGCGCGGCGAGTTCGGTGGCTGGTTCTGCCCGTGCCACGGCTCGCACTACGATACGTCGGGTCGAATCCGCAAGGGGCCGGCTCCGGAGAACCTGCCGGTTCCCGAGTACCAGTTCCTGAGCGACACCCGCATCCGCATCGGCTAGGAGTTCCTTCGATGAGCGGTTTCACGACGACGAACCCGGTCATTCGGTGGATCGACCACCGGCTGCCGGTTTTCACCTTCATGCACCATGAGCTGCATGAATACCCGACGCCGAAGAACCTGAACTATTTCTGGAATTTCGGTTCGCTGGCCGGCATCACGCTGGTCGTCATGCTGATCACCGGCATCACGCTGGCGATGCACTACACCGCGCACACCGACTACGCCTTCGAGAGCGTGGAGCGGATCATGCGCGACGTGAACTATGGCTGGCTGATCCGCTACATCCACATGAACGGCGCCTCGATGTTCTTCATCGTGGTGTATATCCACATCTTCCGCGGGCTCTATTACGGCTCCTACAAGGCGCCGCGCGAGATCCTCTGGGGTCTGGGCGTGCTGATCCTGCTGGCGATGATGGCGACTGCCTTCATGGGCTATGTGCTGCCGTGGGGCCAGATGAGCTTCTGGGGCGCCACCGTCATCACCAACCTGTTCTCCGCCATCCCGCTGGTCGGCGAGAGCATCGTGACCTGGATGTGGGGCGGCTTCTCGGTCGATAACCCGACGCTGAACCGCTTCTTCGCGCTGCACTACCTGCTGCCCTTCGTGATTGTCGGGCTGGTCGTGCTGCACCTGGTGGCGCTGCACCGCTTCGGCTCGAACAACCCGATCGGCATCGAGGCCAAGGGGCCGCAGGACACGATCCCCTTCCACCCGTACTACACGGTGAAGGACTTCTTCGGCCTGTGCGTGTTCTTCCTGGTGTTCGCCGGCTTCGTGTTCTTCGCGCCGAATTATATGGGCCATCCGGACAACTACATCCCGGCCAACCCGCTGGTCACCCCGGCGCATATCGTGCCCGAATGGTACTTCCTGCCGTTCTACGCGATCCTGCGCGCGGTGCCGGACAAGCTGGGCGGCGTGCTGCTGATGTTCGCGGCCATTGCGGTGTTGTTCGTGCTGCCCTGGCTCGACCGCTCGCCGGTGCGCAGCGCCGCCTTCCGGCCGCTGTACAAGCAGTTCTTCTGGATCCTGCTGTTGGACTGCATCGTGCTGGGCTATATCGGTGCCATGCCGGCTGAGGGCATCTATATCGTCATCGGCCGTATCGCCACCGCCTACTACTTCATCCACTTCCTGATCATCCTGCCGCTGCTCAGCGTCATCGAGCGGCCGAAACCCCTGCCGGCAAGCATTTCCAAGCCGGTGACGGGTTCCGGTTTCGCCTCCGCGCCCGCAGCCCCGATGGAGAAGCAGTAATGCGTAAGCTCGTATCGCGTAGCCTGACTGCCATCGCGCTGCTGCTGGCCCTGCCGGCCGGGGCCAATGCCGCCGAGGGCGTGGCGGTTCCCAAGCAGGACTGGAGCTTCTCGGGCATTTTCGGCACCTTCGACCGTGCTTCCGCCCAGCGGGGTTTCCAGGTCTATAAGGAAGTCTGCTCGACGTGCCACGGCGCCTATCACCTGAGCTACCGCAATCTTGCGGACCTCGGCTTCAACGAGGCGGAAGTGAAGGCGATCGCCGCCGGCTATACGGTGACGGACGGCCCGAACGACGATGGTGAGATGTTCGAGCGTCCCGCCGAGCCGTCGGACAAGTTCGCCCGGCCCTTCCCCAACGAGAAGGCAGCGCGCTTCGCCAATGGCGGCGCCTATCCGCCGGACCTGTCGCTGATCGTGAAGGCCCGTCCAGGCGGGGCGGACTATCTCTATGCCCTGCTGACCGGCTATCAGGAAGCGCCGGCCGACGTGACGATGATGGAGGGGATGAATTACAACGCCTACTTCCCCGGCCATCAGATCGCCATGGCGCAGCCGATCTATCCCGATGGCGTGACCTATGCCGACGGCACCGCGGCGACCATTGAGCAGCAGGCCCGCGACGTGGCTACCTTCCTGGCCTGGGCGGCCGAGCCGGAGATGGAGCGCCGCAAGCAGATGGGTATCAGCGTCATGCTGTTCCTGATCGTGCTGACCGGGCTTGCCTATGGCTCGATGCGCAAGATTTGGGCGGATGTGAAGAAGTAAGCACACCGCTCCATACGTGACGGAGAGGGCGCCGGCGACGGCGCCCTTTTCGTTTGTGCGGTACCCGCACTTGATCCGCTGGCAAGGAGCGACCAAACTGCGGCGCTTGCGATATCTGGGGAGCAAGGGGATGGCGGAACCCGCACGACCTGTGGTCGGCATCATCGGCGGCAGCGGCGTCTATGATCTGGACGGGCTGACAGACAAGGAATGGCGCACGGTCGAATCACCCTGGGGCCAGCCGTCCGACCAGCTGCTGTTCGCGTCACTGGACGGCATGCCGGTGGTGTTCCTGCCGCGCCATGGGCGGGGGCATCCGCTCAGCCCCTCCAGCATCAATTACCGCGCCAACATCGACGCGCTGAAACGGGCCGGCGTGACCGAAATCCTGTCGGTCAGCGCGGTTGGCAGCCTGCGGGAGGATCTGGAGCCGGGTACTTTCGTGCTGGTGGACCAGTTCATCGACCGCACCTTCGCGCGCGAGAAGAGCTTTTTCGGCCAGGGCTGCGTTGCCCATGTCTCGGTCGCGCATCCGGTTTGCGGCCGGCTGGGCGGGCATCTGCTGGATGCGGCGACGGAGACCGGCATCCGCCTCGTCGAGGGCGGCACCTATCTGGCCATGGAGGGGCTGCAATTCTCCACCAAGGCGGAATCGAAGCTGTATCGCAGCTGGGGCTGCGACGTGATCGGCATGACCAACATGCCGGAGGCCAAGCTCGCGCGGGAGGCGGAGCTATGCTACGCCAGCGTCGCCATGGTGACGGATTTCGACTGCTGGCACCCCGACCATGACCATGTGACGGTCGAGCAGGTCGTGAAGGTGCTGCTGTCCAACGCCGACAAGGCCCGCGCGCTGGTGAAGGCGGCCATACCGCGTCTGAAGGACCGCAAGGAGGCGTGCGAGAAGGGCTGCCACCATGCCCTCGATCACGCCATCATCACCGCGCCGGAGAGCCGCGATCCGACGCTGGTGGCGAAGCTGGATGCAGTGGCGGGGCGCGCCCTGCAGGGCTGAGGCGTTAATTCCCGGCGGCGGCCTGTTCGAGTCCGGCGATGTCGAATTTGGTCATGCGCAGCATCGCCTCGGTCACCCGTTTCACCCGGTCGGGGGCCGGGTCGCTCATCAGTTCGCCCAGCCGCTTCGGCACGATCTGCCAGCACAGCCCCCAGCGGTCGCGCAGTCAGCCGCACTGCTCGATACTGCCGCCATCGGAGAGCGCCGCCCAGAGCCGGTCGATCTCCGCCTGGTCGGCGCATTCCAGCATGATCGAGAAGCTGTGGTTGAACGGGTCGAGCGGACCGGCCTCGATGGCCATGTAGCGCTGGTCGCCCAGCGTGAACCCTGCAAGGCGTACGCTGCCTGCCGGGCCGCTCGGCGTGTCGGCGGGCAGGCCGGACAGCCAGTCCAGCGACGAGCCGGGGATGAGCGAGACATAGCGGCGCAGCGCCGCCTCCATATCCTTCTCGAACCACAGATGCTGGGTGACCCTGGCCATGGTCAGAGGTCCAGGATCGGCACGAACCCGCCGAAGATCATGCGCTTGCCGTCGAATGGCATCTTTTCGCCCATCTGCTGCATGCGCGGGTCGGACATCATCTTGCGGTTGGCCTCGTCACGCACTTCTTTCGACGGGAATTCGAACCAGCTGAAGACGATCTTCTCGTCAGGCTTCGCCTGCACGGCGCGGCGAAAATCGGTGACCTGACCGTCCGGCACATCGTCTTCCCAGCATTCCACCATGCGGGTGACGCCGAATTCCTTGAACAGGGCAACGGCCTCGTTGGCATGGGCCTTGTAAATCTCCTTGTTGGCGGCCGGCACGGCGGCCACGAAACCCTGCACATATTTCATTTTCATTCTCCGGTTAGACGATCTTAATAAGTTGATATCAACTTATATGAGACCTGTCAAAGACCGGGAGAGGAAGGCTCCTAAAAATCAGCCGATATGCTGCTTGAAGAAATCCAGCGTGCGGTCGCGGGCGATGCGGGCGCTGGTCGGCTCGAAGGAGCCGCGGGCGTCGCAGTTGAAGCCGTGATCGGCCGGGTAGATATGGATCGCGGCCTGTGGCTGCGCCTTGCGGATCTGGTCCACATCGCTGAGCGGGATGCCCTTGTCGGCCTCGCCGAAATGCATCAGCAGCGGGGCATTGGCCGTCTCGTCCTTGAACGGGACGATCTGCCCGCCGTAATAGACCACGGCGCTCTGCACCGGCAGGCGTGTCGCGCACAGGAAGGAGACCGAACCGCCCCAGCAATAGCCGACCGTGCCGACCTTGCCGGCGGCGGACGCGGCTTCGACGGCGGCGGCCATGTCCAGCATGACCTCGTCCCAGCTGACCTTCGACCGCAGCTCCCGCCCGCGCGCGATGCCTTCCGGATCATAACCCAGTTCCACCTTGCGCTCGGTGCGGTCGAACAGGGCGGGCGACACGCACAGATAGCCATCGGCGGCGAAGCCGTCGCAGACGCTGCGGATATGCGGGTTCACGCCGAAGATTTCCTGAATGACGACCAGCCCGCCCTTGGGCTTGCCGGCCGGCCCGGCCATATAGGCATCGAACTTGTGGCCATCGGCGGCGGTCAGTTCGATCTGCTGCTTCATCGTCTCGCTCATCGCGTCAGCTCCTGCGGCGGAAGGGATTTCGCGGCAGGGTAAACGGTCCGGGCAAAGGAAGAAAGGTGGCGGCTATTTCCGCCGCAACAGTCTGCGCAGGCTGAGCAGCAGCCGGGCAATCAGCGCCTGATGCGGCCGGCTGGGCCGGATATGCCAGCCGGTCCAGACGCGCCGGACTTCCTCCTGCGGGATCGCCGGACGACCGGTTGCGGCGCCTGCCGCCAACCGGTCTGCCAGTGCTTTCGCCAGAGCCTCGGCGGAGGGGGAGAACAGCAGCTGGTCGCGGTCTTCCGGCGCGATCAGCTCGGCAACGCCACCGACATCGGCGGCCAGGAAGGGAATGCCGCCCAGCAGGCATTCCAGCACGGTGCAGGGCGAATTCTCGATCAGCGACGGCATGATGGCCAGCCGGACGGGTGCCGCAAGATAGGCCAGCGCATCCGTGCTGTCGAGGTCGCTGACGAATGCTGTTCCGACCGGCCAGCCGGCGGCGCGGCCGGCGACATAATCCCGTCCCTCCATGCCTTCGATGGGGGTCGATTTGCCGAGGAAGGTGATTTTCAGCCCGTCATGCCGGGCAAAAATTCCATTCGCGGCCAGCCGGTCCAGTGCGTCGCAGAACAACAACACGCCCTTGCGCGGCTCCAGCCGCCCGAAGAAGACCAGTTCCCTGACCGGCAGGCCCTGGCGCGGTACCGGCGCCCCGGTGCCCTCACCGCGCGGCAGCAGGTTCTGCTGCACGTAATGACGCTTTGGCAGCTGCCAGCCGCGCGCCTCCATCCACCCCAGCAGGTAATGGCTGGGGGCGATCAGCACATCGGCCTGTTCGATGGCGTAGCGTTCGATCCGTTCCTGCTCCGGGTCGTTCGGCAGGCCGTTGCCTTCCGCCGCCCAGGCGCTGGGGCCGTGCGCGCCGATCACCAGCAGTGTGTCGATGAAGCCCTGGCCCATCCGCATGGTCCGGACCGTCTCGTGCCCCAGCCCGATCCAGTCATGGAAATGCACGATGTCGGCGCGCTCGCCGGCCAGCCAGCTGGTGACCTGCAGCGACAGGGCCAGCGGGCTACGATCCCGGTAGGCATCCTCGTGCAGGAAGGCCAGGCGGATACCCCGTCTGCCGTAAAGATCGGCCCAGCGCTCCTGACGGTCCGGCTGCTGCATCGTGCCGGCCAGATCGACGAACAGCACGGTGACATGATGCCCGACATCCGCCAGCGCCTCGGCAAGGCCGGTCAGCGCCGTGGCGATGCCGCCATTGCGGACCGGTCCCAAGATCTCGGCGGTGACGATAATGATGCGGTGCCGGGGCGCGCCCTGTGCGTCCTCCAGGATATCATTGGCCAGCAGCGGATAGCGCGTCATGCGGCGCTGCGGCGGTCGGTAGCAGCCGCCCGGTCGAGCAGGGCGGCGATACGCGCTGTCGGCTCGCGCCCGCCGATCATGGCGCGCAGGCATTCCGCCGTCGCCACGGTGAAGGGGGCAAGGCGCAGCTGGCTGGCGCGGGTGCGGCGCAGGGATGGGTCGATGGCATCGCGCACGGCAGCCAGCGCGTCGTCTGCCGCCTGCGGCTGGCCGAGGAAAGCGGCAAGGGCGGCCGCCTGACGTTCCGGCTGGTCCAGCCAGGCATCGTAATCGACGACAAGCCGGGGCGCGCCTTCGCTGTAGGAAAGCGCCTCCAGATAGCTGCGCCGCCACAGCGCCTCCGCATCCGCCGGGGTGACCCGCCCCTTGTCGGCGAAGGAAGCGGTGACGATGGCGGGATCGCGCAGGCTGATGAGATAGCGTGCCGCAAGCCCGCGCCTTGCCAGCAGCCGGCGCCACAGGGGCAGCAGCCGGACGGTACGCGGGTCCTTGAAGCCCCAGGGCCTGCCGGCGGCAGCGGCCAGTTCGCGGTCGAGGATGGCGCCCAGCGCCCCGGCGATGCGGGTTATCTCCGGCCCGTCCCAGGCATCCTGCGGGATCGGCAGATGGCTCTGCGGCGTGCTCCAGTGCCGGTTCAGCAGGTGGAGCGCCTCGTCTTGCAATTCCACGATGCCGGCATGTTCCCAGTAATCATAGGCGGGCTTCGCCTCGAAACTGTCGCGGGTCAACACCTCCGGCCCCAGCTCCAGCCCCAGCAGGGCGGCCAGCCGCGCCAGCAGCGAGGTGCCGCTGTTGTGCATACCGAGGATGAAGGTGACGGGCGCGGTCATGGTCGGGATCAGAGAATGTCGGCGAAGCTCTTGCGGGTGCGGGCGAACCAGTAATAGCCGATCCAGGCGACAATGAGGCCGGCCAGCAGGTGCCAGCCCAGCAAGGTCCAGTCGGGCAGGCGGCCCAGCACCAGCACGGCGCGCAGCTGCTCCACCGGGATGGTCAGCGGGTTCAGCAGGATCAGCTTCTGGAAGATGCCCGGCAGCCGTTCCACCGGGAAAAGGATCGGGCCAATGAACAGCAGGATCATCGACAGCGGGCCGGTCGCCTGCACGATGTCGCGGAAATACAGCCCTACCGATGCCAGGAACCAGGCCACGCCAACGCCCATCAGCACCAGCGACACCAGCGTCAGCGGTGCCAGAATTGCCGTCCAGGGCAGGCCGCCGAACACCGCCAGTACGGCCAGCACCAGCACGCCGAGGCCGACCGCCAGATGGAACAGGGCGGAGGCCACCAGCACCCAGGGCAACACCTCCAGCGGGAACACCACGCGCTTCACCAGATTGGCATGCTGGTGCAGCAGCGTCGGGCCGCGCGTCAGGCATTCGACGATGAAGCCGTGCAGCACCAGCCCGCTGAACAGCATGACGGCGAAACCCAGCTTGCCGCCGCCGGCCTCGCTGTCTGCCGCGATGCCCCAGCGCGCCTCGAAGATATAGCCGAACACCAGCGTATAGATGGCCAGCTGCAGCAGCGGATTGCCGAAGGACCAGAACAGCCCCAGCACCGAGCCGCGATAGCGCGAGCGCACCTCCTGCATCGCCATCTGTCCGATCAGCTGGCGATGGCCGAACAGGCTGCCGAACACGCCAGCCGGTGCCTGCAACAGGCGCGACCGCAGGATCGCCGGTTCATCGGATCTGGCAGGGACACTCACCGGTGCTGTTCCTCAAGCGTTAGCAGGCGGATTTGCGCGCGTCAGCGGCCATGCATAGGCCGTGCGATGCCGGATGGCAAGCCGGGAGGGAAGGCAGCAGAGCGAGCTTCCCCTTCCCCTGATGCCCGGACCGAGTTAAACCCGGACGCAGTATCGTAACCCTATCCCAACAGCCGGGACCGCCGCCCGCTATGCCTCTTGCCGCCGCCCTCGCCCCGCAACCGCCGGTCTATTTCCTGCACATCAACAAGACGGCGGGTACTTCCTTTGCCACGGTGGCGCAGCGCGCCTTTGCGATGGAGCGAACCTGCCCGGCGGGGCTGGTGCCGGAGTTGCTGTCGCTGCCGGCGCCACGGATCAAGAGCTACGATTATTTCCGCGGGCATTTCGGTCTTGGCCTGCTGTCGCTGCTGCCGCGCGCCCAGGCGGAGTCGCTGACGATCTTCACCCTGCTGCGCGACCCTGTGGACCGAACCATCTCGCAGATCAATGCGCATTTCCGCAATCCCGGCACGGCGCTGCACAAGGCGGTGGTGGCGCGGCGCGGCGATGTGACGGCCTGCCTGGCGGAGCCGGAGATCGCGCATATGCTGGCGGATTACCAGACGCGCTCGCTGGGGTTGCCGCTCGACCTGGCGGCGCTGAAGATCCAGGGGCCGCCCTTCCGGGGGCTGCAGGAACTGACCGCCGAGGCCGCGCGCGATGCCGATCCGCAGGCGCTGCTGGTACAGGCGAAGCAGACACTGGACCGCTGCGCGATGGTCGGGCTGGCCGAGCGCTTTGATGAATCGGTGCGCTGGCTGGGGCGGTGGCTGGGCGTGCCGTATGACGGCCCTGCGCCGCGCCGCAACGTGTCCGCCTTCAATCCCGATACCGGCAAGCCGAATGCCCTGTCGCGCGCCGACCTCTCTGCGGCGACGATCCACCGGCTGGAGGAGATCAACCGGCTGGATATCGCGCTCTACGAGCATGCGACGCGTTTGTTCGAGGCCAGGCGGGCAGCATGAGCGGCAGCCTCTCCTTCCTCGGGCTGGGCGCGCAGAAGAGCGGTTCCACCTGGCTCTATTTCATGCTGCGCGAGCATCCCGGCCTCTATCTGCCGCCGGTGAAGGAGCTGCATTTCTGGGACCGCGACCGCGCATTGGGCCTCGACTGGTACCGCGCGCAGTTCGCCCCGGCCCCGGCCGGCACCAGGGCGGGGGAGATAACCCCGGCCTATGCCATCCTCTCGCATGAGCTGATCGCCGAGGTGCGCCGCGAATTCCCCGATATCCGGCTGCTCTACCTGATGCGCAACCCGGTGGAGCGGGCCTGGTCCGGTGCGCTGATGGCGGTGCCGCGCGCCGAGATGACAGTCGAGGAAGCCTCCGACCAGTGGTTCATCGACCATTTCAATTCCGCCGGCTCGCGCTGTAGGGGCGACTACAAATCCTGCATGCAGGCCTGGTTGCGTCAGTTCGAGGGGGAGCGGCTGCGCTGGTTCCTCTATGACGAGGTGGTGGCAGATCCCCGCGCCGTGCTGATGGGCTGCGCCGACCATCTGGGCGTCGATCCCGGCTTCTTCCGCGACCTGCCGGAAGAGAAGCTGAACGCCCGCTATAATGAGGGGACGGGCGTGCCGATCCGCCCTTCGCTGCATGCCTATCTGGCACGGCTGTACCGGCCGCAGATTCTTGCCCTGCAGGATTATCTGAAGCGCGACCTGTCGGCCTGGCTGGAAGCGAACGACCGGGCGATGGGAACGGCGCCGAAATCCTGGCTCGACCGGCTTCTTGGGCGTTAGACGCCCCCGATTAAACGCCCCTGACTAAACGCCTACGATCCAGCCTTCGCGGCGGGCCTGTGGTTCTGCCTCTTCCGGCAGCGTGAACAGCTTCCCGGCACGGTCCAGCCAGCGCAGCCCTGCCGCCGAGATCAGCGCATCGCCCTCATGATCGGTGAGCCGTTCTGGCGCCCCTGCTGCTGGGGCGCTTTCCAGTGCGGTGAGGGCCGTATCCAGCGTGGCGCGGTCCTTGATCTTGGTCGTGCTGCCCAGCGCCTGCCGTCGGAACAGGGTGGGGTAGATTTCTGCCAGCACAGTGGGCTTGTCCGCATCCTCGAACGGCCAGACCGCGACCTGTGCCGGTGCCGCCCGCCGGATGGCCCGCAGCGTGCGGATGCCGGCCAGCGCTGCCTTGCCGACCTGCTTCGCCCCGATCAACTTGAACACGGTCTCAGGGTAGGTGGAGGTTGCCTCGCCGCAGGCGGTTTCGGTCCGGCGCTTGTCGTTGCGCCAGTCAGGCTTCTGCTTGCCGCTGACCCAGTAGGACGGGGCGAAGGCCTCGTGCGTCACCAGCGGGCCGGCGTGGAAATCCGGCGCCTCGTCGCTGGCCTGCTCGATCAGCTCCCACAGGGCGAAGGCGTCGGTGATATGGGGTACCCGCTTGGCCAGATAGCCCTCGCCTTCGATCCACGGAAAGCCGAAGGCGAAGTCGAAGCCGGCCAGCAGCCGCTCGCCCCTTGCGATGCGCTGGCCCAGATAATCGGCGACCGTGCTGCGCGTCCAGCGGCTCCCCTCCGGCACGATCAGGCGCGGGCCGGATTCATCTATACACTCGGCGAGCGCGATGCCGCTGTAGCGGCCCTTCGCCCCTGACCAGTCGATGCCAATATAGCAGTCAAACCGCTCACGCATCGCCACTTTGCCGCTTCGTGCGCAGCTTCGCCCAATAATCCAGACGCTTCACCAGCTCGCGCTCAAAGCCGCGCTCCGGCGGGTTGTAGAAGCGCTGCCGCGGCATGCCGTCGGGAAAGTAGTTCTGGCCGGAGAAACCTTCCTCGGCATCATGGTCATACTGGTAGCCCTTGCCATAGCCGATATCCTTCATCATCCGCGTCGGCGCGTTCAGGATATGCATCGGCGGCATCAGCGAGCCGGTCTCCTCGGCCGAGCGCCGCGCCGCGCCATAGGCCTTGTAGCCGGCGTTGGATTTCGGCGCGGTGCCGAGATAGATAACCACCTGCGCCAGCGCAAGCTCGCCCTCCGGGCTGCCGAGGCGCTCATAGGTCTCCGTGCCAGCCATCGCCTGCACCACGGCGTGCGGGTCGGCGAGGCCGATATCCTCCACGGCGAAGCGGATGAGGCGCCGGGCGATATAGAGCGGGTCCTCGCCACCATCCAGCATGCGCGCGAACCAGTAGAGGGCAGCGTCCACATCGCTGCCGCGCAAGGATTTGTGCAAGGCGCTGATGAGGTTGTAGTGCCCCTCCCGGTCCTTGTCATAGATCGGCGCGCGGCGTTGCACCGTGGCGGCCAGCCTTGCGGCGTCCAGCGGCTCCGGCGCGTGCAGGGTGAACACCTCCTCCGCCAGATTCAGCAGGAAACGGCCATCGCCATCGGCCATGGCGCGCAGCGCCTCCCGCGCCTCCGGCGTCACCGGCAGCGGGCGACCTTCCAGCGCCTCTGCGCGGGACAGCAGCAGCTCCAGCGCGGCATCGTCCAGCCGGCGCAGCACCATCACCTGGCAGCGCGACAGCAGCGCGGCGTTCAGCTCGAAGGAGGGGTTCTCGGTGGTCGCGCCCACCAGCGTGACAGTGCCATCCTCGACATAGGGCAGGAAACCGTCCTGCTGCGCCCGGTTGAAGCGGTGGATTTCGTCCACGAACAGCAGCGTGCCCTGGCCGCCACCCTGCCGGCGGTGTTTCGCGGACTCGAACACCTTGCGCAGATCGGCGACACCGGAGAACACGGCGGACAGCGGCTCGAAATACAGGCTGGTGCGGTCGGCCAGCAGGCGGGCGATGGTGGTCTTGCCGCAGCCCGGCGGGCCCCACAGGATCATCGAGGCCAGCCGCCCGGCCGCCAGCATCCGCCCGATGGGCGCATCGGGGCTGAGCAGATGGTCCTGCCCGACCACCTCGCCGATATGGGCGGGGCGCAGCCGGTCGGCCAGCGGACGCGGAGCCTGGGATTCGAACAGCGACATGGCGGCTACTCTAATGCGGCCCGGTGCGTGGGGGAATGGGCGGGATGGGGTATGGGGCAGTTCCCCCTCACCCAGCTTCGCCTAATCTCGGCTCACGCCTCGATAAGGCTGCGCAACCCTCTCCCTCGTAGGGGAGAGGGAAAAATGAGGCAACCAACTTAACCCTCTCCCCTCGCGGGAGAGGGTGGACGCGCAGCGTCCGGGTGAGGGGGTATCCCCTACCCCTGCACGGTGGTTTCCAGCACGCGGTCGCCGCGGCGGATGGAAAGCTGCCATTGCTGGGCGCGGCCGGACAGCGCCTGTTGCAGCTCCCGCACCAGCCCGATCTTGCGGCCGTTCACCTGCAGCACGATGTCGCCGGGGCGCAGCGACAGCCGCTCAGCGGGGGAGCCGCGCGCCACGCCGGAGACGATGACGCCGGTGGCGAAGCCGTCCAGCCCCAGCTCCTCCGCATAGGCGGGATTCAGGTTGGCGACGCGCGCGCCGGCGAAGGGGTGCGTGCCCTCCAGCACGGTCTCGTCGCGCGGCGGTGTCTCCGGCGGTGGCTGCAGATCGAAGGTGAGTTTCAGTGCGCGGCCCTTGCGCAGCACGGTCAGTTCCGCGGTGCCGCCCAGCGGCTGCGTGGCGATGCGGTAACGCAGCGCCTGCGCGTCCTGCAGTTCGATGCCGTTCACATGGGTGACGACATCGCCCTGGCGCAGCCCGGCGCGGTCCGCCGGCCCGCCCGGATAGACCTCGCCGATCAGCACGCCGATGGGTCGCGGCAGGCCCAGCGCGCTGGCCAGGTCCGCCGTGACGCTCTGCCCGCCGGCGCCGATCCAGGGCCGGGCGGCGCTGCCGGTTTCGGCGGCCAGGATGACGGTGCGCACCATGTTCGACGGCACCGCGAAGCCGATGCCGACCGAGCCCGCATTGTTGCGCGAATAGATGGCGGTGTTCACGCCGACCAGCCGGCCATCCAGCGTGATGAGGGCGCCGCCGGAATTGCCGGGGTTGATGGCGGCGTCGGTCTGGATGAAGAAGCTGTAGTCGGTGATGCCTACCTGGGTACGCGCCACCGCCGAGACGATGCCGCTGGTCACCGTCTGGCCGACGCCGAACGGATTGCCGATGGCCAGCACCAGATCGCCGACCTCCACCCGGTCGCTGTCGCCGAGTTCCAGATGCGGCAGCGCCTCGCCATTGGCTTCGACCTTCAGGACGGCGAGGTCGGTGCGCTCCTCGTCATAGACCAGCTTGGCGGGGAATTCGCGCCGGTCGGACAGCACGACGCGGATCTCGTCGGCGCCGTCGATGACATGGTGGTTGGTGACGATCAGCCCGTCCGGCCGGACGATGACGCCGGAGCCCAGCGAATTCTGCACCCGCTCGCGCGGGGCGCCGAAACTGTCGCCGAAGAAGCGCCGGAAGAAGGGGTCGTTGAACAGCGGCGACATCCGCTGCTGTACCACCTTGCGGGTGAAGATGTTGACCACCGCGGGGGCGGCCTCCTTCACCAGCGGCGCGAAGGAATAGCGCAGCGTCTGGGCATCGGGCGGTACCGCGCGCTGCTGTGCGGAGGACGCGCCGGGCGCTAGCGCGGCGACCAGCAGAATTAAGGCGGCGAGGAAGGGCTTGATCCGGTTCATGGCGACTATGTAGGTACCGTTTGCGGCATTGTCACGACACAGCTTGCGGGCCATATGTGGAGGGTCGCGGCCCGGCTTCTCGCCATACTGCCCTTGCCGTGCGCGCCGGAACAGCCGAGACTCCCGATCATGACCCTGCATACCTCCCATCCCGCTCAGGGCGGTCCGCGCGTTACCGCCGTGCTGGGGCCGACCAATACCGGCAAGACCTACCTCGCCATCGAACGCATGCTGGGCCATTCCACCGGCATGGTCGGCTTTCCCCTGCGCCTGCTGGCGCGGGAGAATTACGACCGCATCGCGCGCATCCGGGGGGCGAACCAGGTGGCGCTGATCACTGGCGAGGAGAAGATCGTCCCGCCGCATGCGCGCTATTTCGTCTGCACTGTGGAATCGATGCCGCTGGACCGGCGGGTCTCATTCCTGGCCGTCGATGAAATCCAGCTTTGCGCCGACCGCGAGCGCGGCCATGTCTTCACCGACCGGCTGCTGAACGCGCGCGGGCTGGACGAGACCATGTTCCTGGGTGCGGAGACCATCCGCCCGCTGCTGAAGCGGCTGATCCCGGAGGCGCATTTCGTCACCCGCCCGCGCTTCTCGACGCTGAGCTACACCGGCTACAAGAAGGTGACGCGGCTGCCGCGCCGTTCCGCCGTGGTCGCCTTCTCCGCCGCCGATGTCTATTCGCTTGCCGAGCTGGTGCGGCGGCAGCGCGGCGGCACGGCGGTGGTGCTGGGTGCGCTCAGCCCCCGCGCGCGCAACGCACAGGTGGAGATGTACCAGGCCGGCGAGGTCGATTATCTGGTGGCGACCGACGCCATCGGCATGGGCCTCAACATGGACCTTGACCATGTCGCCTTCGCGCGGCTGGGCAAGTTCGACGGGCGCGGTCCGCGCCGCCTGACCGCGCCGGAGCTGGCGCAGATTGCCGGTCGCGCCGGCCGGCATATGAGCGACGGCACCTTCGGCGTCACTGCCGAGGTGACCGGCATCGAGGAAGAGCTGATCGAGCAGATCGAGACCCATGCCTTCGAGCCGCTGAAGGCGCTGACCTGGCGGGCCAGCCGGCTCGACTATCGCAGCGTCGGCAGCCTACGGCGCAGCCTGGAGGAACGGCCGCCGCAGCCCTTCCTGATGCGCCAGCGCGATGCCGGCGACATGGCGGCGCTGGAAATCCTGTCGCGCAATGAGGAGGTGCTGGCCCGCGCGCAGAATCCGGCGACGGTGCGACTGCTGTGGGAAATCTGCCAGATTCCCGATTTTCGCAAGCTGCTGACCGACCATCACACGGCGCTGCTGGCCCGCATCTTCCTGCAGCTGACCGATGGTGAGAAGGGCAAGCTGTCGCAGGACTGGGTGGCGAAGCAGCTGGAACAGATCGATACCACGCTGGGCGATATCGAGACGCTGGTGGAGCGCATCGCCCATATCCGCACCTGGAACTATATCGCCCATCGCGGCGACTGGATCGACGATCCAGCGCACTGGCAGGAGCGCGCGCGCGGCATCGAGGAGAAGCTGTCCGACGCGCTGCATGACCGGCTGACCCAGCGCTTCGTGGACCGGCGCAGCGCCGTGCTGGTGAAGCGGCTGAAGGATCAGGACGATCTGGTCGCCGCCGTGCGCGCCGATGGCGAGGTGCTGGTGGAAGGCCATGCCATTGGCCGGCTGGAAGGGCTGGGCTTCATCGTTGACGACAAGGCGGTGGGGGACGAGGCGAAGGCGCTGCGCACCGCCGCGCGCCGGGCGCTGGCCGGCGAGATGCCGGCGCTGGTTCGCAAGCTGGAGGAAACATCCGATACCGGCTTCCGCCTGATGCCGGACGGGCGCATCGGCTGGAAGCGGGAGGAGGGCGACGAGGCGGCGGTTGGCCGGCTGCGGCGTGGCGATTCCATGCTGAAGCCGCGCGTCGAGGCGCTGGGCGACGATCTGCTGACGCCCGCACTGCGTGACCGGGTGGAGGCGCGGCTGTCCGCCTGGCTGGCCGCGACCATCGGCGACGCGCTGGGCCCGCTGGCCAAGGCGCTGGCGGAGGACAGCCTGTCCGGCACGGCGCGGGGCATCGTCTTCCAGCTGGGCGAGGGGCTGGGCAGCCTGCCTGCCGCACCGCTGGCGCCGGTACAGAAGCTGCTGCAGGAGGCGGACCGCAAGGCGCTGGCCCGGCTCGGCGTGCGCTTCGGCACGGAATCTGTGTTCTTTCCAGCATTGCTGAAGCCGAAGGCGGTGGCGCTGCGCGCCGTCCTCTGGTCGGTGCACGAACAGGCGCGGCCGATCCCGCATCCGCCGCCCCCCGGCCGCGTCTCTGTTCCTACGGAGGAGCTGGAAGCGCCGGAGGGCTTCGTGCCGGCCATCGGCTATATGGCGGTGGGGCCGCGCCTGCTGCGCCTCGATATGGCCGAGCGCATCGCCGCCACCGCCCGCCGTCTGCTGCGCGCGGGGGAGGGCAGCTTTCCACCCTCGGCGGAGATCATGTCGCTGGCCGGCTGCACGGCGGAGGAACTGCCGGCGCTGCTGGCGGCACTCGGCTATCGCACGGTCGAGCAGAAGGCGGAGGACGGTACGGCTGGCGTGGTCTTCCGCAAGGCGCAGCATCGTCCTAAGGGAGGGCCGAAGCGCAAGCCGCGTGCGAAACCACAGGAGCAGGCGGCCAATCAGCAGGCGACGAGCCCCGAACAGGACCAGCCGGAGGAAAAGCGCGCCCGGAAGGGCAGGGGCCGCGCAGAGAAGAAGAGCGTTCCAGAGGAGAAAAATGAACGGCAGGACAGGCCGGATCGCCGCCGTCAGCCGAAGTCCGCACCCAGGCAGTCCGCCGCCGCGAAGCGTCCGCAGGCTTTCGACAGCCCCTTCGCGGTGCTGAAGGATCTGTTGCGGAAATGACCGGCGAGACCATCCGCCTCGACAAATGGCTGTGGTTCGCGCGCTTCTGCAAGAGCCGCACCCTGGCCGCCAAGCTGTGCGAGACCGGCAAGGTGAAGCTGGGCGGCAAGCCGGTCGCCAAGGCGAACCAGATGCTGCGCGTCGGCGATGTGCTGACCTTCCCGCTGGGCCCGCATGTGCGGGTGATCGAGGTGGCGGCACTGGGCACAAGGCGCGGCCCGGCCACCGAGGCGCGCACGCTCTATGCCGACCTTGCACCGCCGGAAGCGAAGCCGCCAACCCCGCCGGAGGAACAATCCCCCGCCGCGCGCGAGCGCGGGGCCGGCCGCCCGACCAAGGCCGAACGCCGCGCCACCGACCGGCTCATCGACCCGTTCGAGTAGTTAGCCCACGCCGGCCTGCAGCAGATCGTGGATATGCACGAAGCCCTGCGGCTTGCCATCCTCGCCGACAACGAACAGGCCGGTGATACGGCGCTCGTTCATGATCGCCAGCGCCTCGGCGGCGAGCGCGTCGGGGCGGATGGTCTTGGGGTCGCGGGTCATCACCGCGCCCGCCGTCTCGCCCAGCAGGCTGGGGGCCATGTGGCGGCGCAGATCGCCATCGGTGATGATGCCGGTCAGCTGGCCTTTGGCATCGACCACGCCGGCGCAGCCGGTGCCGTGTGCGCTGATGCCCAGCAGCACATCGGACATCGGCGCGTCGGGGCCGGTCAGCGGCAGCCGGTCCAGCCCACGCATCAGCGCCTTCACCTTCAGCAGCTGCTTGCCCAGCTTGCCGCCGGGGTGGAAGACACGGAAATCGTCGGCGGTGAAGCCCTTGCGCTGCAGCAGCGTGACGGCGAGCGCGTCGCCCAGCGCCAGCATCAGCGTGGTGGAGGTGGTGGGGGCCAGGCCCATCGGGCAGGCCTCCGGGCAGGCTGGCAGCACCAGCGGCACGGTCGCCGCCTCGGCCAGCGAGCTGCCGGCGCGTTCGGTCACGCCGATCAGCGGAATGCGGAAACGCGCGGCATAGTGCAGGATGTCCGCCAGCTCCGAGGTGTCGCCGGATTTGGAGAAGGCGATGATCGCATCCTCCGGGCCGATCATGCCGAGGTCGCCATGGCTCGCCTCGCCGGGATGGATGTAATAGGCGGTGGTGCCGGTCGAGGCCAGTGTGGCCGCCAGCTTGCGCGCGATATGGCCGGACTTGCCCATGCCGCTGACGATTACCCGGCCCTTGATGCCCGACAGGATATCGGCGGCCTGGCAGAAGGAAGCGCCGAACGGCCCGTCGAGCTGGCGCGCCAGCGTCTCCAGCGCCTGCGCTTCGGTCTCCAGCACCTGTCTTGCGTGCTGGATGTCCGCGGCGCGGCTGTCGGTGGAGGCGGTGTCGGTCATGGCCATGTCCCGGTTGCGTCAGGGGAATAATGTTGCGCGACTATATGCGCCCGTCCGTCCGCGCGATCAATGATATCAACGACACTTATGGTGTCGGATGATACCTAACCCTCTCCCGCAAGGGGAGAGGGAGCAAAAAGAAGACGACGGCCGCTCCTCACGCCTCCAGCCGTTTCAGGAACCAGCGCACGAGGCGCTTCCACAGCTCATCCTTCAGCGCCGCATCCTCGACGCCGGTGTCGAGGTTGGGATTGTCGTTGATCTCGATAACGAAGACGCCGCGCTCATTCTGCTTCAAATCCACGCCATAGAGCCCGTTGCCGATGAGCTGCGCGGCCTTCACCGCGACCTCCACCACTTCCGGCGGCGCCTGCTCCACGGCGAAGCTCTTGAAGCCGCCATGGGTGGCCGGCCCGTCGGCATTATGCTTCACGATCTGCCAATGCTTCTTGGCCATCAGATACTGGCACACGAACAGCGGCTCGCCATCCAGCACGCCGACCCGCCAGTCATAATCCGTCGGCATGAATTCCTGCGCCAGGATAAGGTCGGATTCCTCCAGCAACTCACGGGTCATCTTCTTAAGCTCGGCCCGGTCGCCGACCTTGTGCACGCCCCGGCTGAAGGCCCCGTCGGGAATCTTCAGCACCATCGGGTAGGGCAGTTCGCCCTCCAGCTCCTCCAGGCTCTTCATGGCGTTGACCACCACGGTCTTCGGCGTCGGCACCTTGTTGGCCTTCAGCAGCTCCGCCAGATAGACCTTGTTGGTGCAGCGCAGGATGGAGGTCGGATCGTCGATCGCCGGCATGCCCTCCAGCTCCGCCTTCTTGGCGAAGCGGTAGGTGTGGTTCTCGATGGTCGTGGTCTCGCGGATGAACAGCGCGTCGTACTCGGCGAGGCGCAGGTAATCCTTCTTTTCGATCAGCTCCACATCCACGCCCATGCCCTCGGCGACGCGGATCAGCTTCTTCAGCGAGGCCGGGTCGGAGGGCGGCAGCTCCTCCTTCGGGTTATGGAGCACTGCCATGGTGTATTTCGCCGGCGCGCGCGTCTTCGGCTGGCGCCAGCCGGCGCGGGTGTACTGGTCAAGCGCCCAGTTGAACAGGACGTGTTCTTCCGTATCGAGATCGTCGATGCCAAGCGCGCTGATGCCGGTGATCTTCAGCCATTCGCCATGTCGCACCGTGACTTCCAGCAGCGGGCAGCGGAAGCGGTCGAACACATGCCGGGCGAAGGCCTGGAAGCGGCTGTCATAGGGATAGCCGAAGGCGATGCGCAGCCGGAAGGATTCAGTGGGCGGGCTGACCAGCCGCTTCACCCGGCGGTTCAGCTCCTCCTCCAGGTCGGCGATCTCGCCGGAATAGAGGCTGCGCTGGCGCAGCTGCAAGATGGTATCGACCGTGGGCAGCACGCGGTGGCTGCGCGCCTCGGCCAGCAGCGAGCAGTAATAGCCCTGGGAAAGATAGGCATAGCTGCGCGACAAATTGATGATCTTGGGGTGCTGCAGCTTCAGGTTCTGCGGTGGCGCGATATATTCGCGCGTGCGCAGGATCGCCCGGTCCTCCTCCATGCCGGTGAAGTCGGCCCGGCGGTCAACGACAATGACCCAGTCGCTCATGACCCTGTTCGCTCCCGTGGCTTCAGCACGATGGCGGCACGCAGATTGTTGCGGCCATAGCGTGCCATTGTCTCGAATTCGCTTTTCGGTATCGGCATGTTGGCCTTGTCGGACATCAGATCCAGATAGTCGGGATCGACCAGCGGATCATGGGCATAGACAAAGCGCTCGTCCTGCGCATGAACCACGATCCAGTGCGGCACATTCTCGCGGTACATGCGGTAGAGACTGATCAGAACGATGGGCAGCGCGCCCTGTTCCAGCGCCACCGTCATCTCGTCCAGCGTCAGCGCATGGTTGTGCACGGCAATGTCGGTTTCCGCCATCTGTTCGGTGAACTCGTCCGACACCAGCTGGATCACGCGCTTCTTTTCCGCGCTGCGCACCGTGTCCAGGAAGAAGGGCGCCTCGCCGCTGACATAGAGATCGACCGTGAAGCCGCGCCGCCAGGCCGCCAGCGCGATGCCATAGGGGCCGCAGCCGCCATGGCCAGACGACATGAAGATCGAGGTCGCCTCGCGCCAGAGCTGGATTTCCAGCCGCTGTCCCAGCTCGGTTTCCGGGTCCAGCGCCTTCATCGCCATCATCAGCGCCGCCGGCCCGCAGGTGAAATCCGTGGTCTGGCTGTAATAGGGCACGCGGGTTTCCGGCGGCACCACGTCGGGGCGCAGCCGCTTCTGGTAGCGCACGGCCTCGCTGTGATCCTCGTAATAATCGAGATAGCGGCCGAAGGGGCGGTAGCCCGCGGCTTCGTACAGCCGGATCGCCGACTGGTTGTCGGGCCGCACCTCAAGCCGCATCAGCCAGGCATGTTCCTCGATGGCGGCGCGTTCCGCAGCGGCCAGCAGCGCCTGACCGATGCCCTGGCCGCGTGCCTTTGCCGACACCGCCAGAGAATAGATCCGCGCCAGCGAGGTGCCGCGCCGGAACAGCACCAGCACATAGCCCAGCAGATTGCCCTGTTTGTCTTCCGCCAGCAGGCAGGCGGCATGGGCGCGGGTCAGCAGATACTGGAAGTTGCGGCGGGTCAGCCGGTCGGTCTCGAAACTGCGCGCTTCAAGCTCCAGCAAACCGTCGATATCCGCCGCCGTCGCCGGACGGATTGCGGGCGAGGCAGGCAGGGGAGGCAGGGCACTTGCGGCGGACACGATGTCGTCGGCGACGCCAATAGTTTGCAGGAATATTGCTATTTCTAATGGGATTGCCGGGCGCCGTCCAGTTCGACCGCCGCCGCGCCGCTGCGGGCGATCCGCCGGTCGTCCTGCGGGCTGAAGCCCTGCACCAGGAAATCGCGGAACGCGGCCATCGGCGGCTGCGGCTGGTCGGGGGCGGGTGTCATGCCTGGCCGGAACCCCCAGTCGAGGAAGGGGGCCAGCAGGGCGGGATCGCCACTCAGCACATGGATTGGCACGGCTTGCGACTCCGTATCGCCGGCGATGATGCCCGGCGGCTGGTGGTCGCCCAGCAGGATCAGCACTGTGCGGTCATCGACATGGCGCGCGGCATAGGATTGCAGCACCTCAAGTGCCCGGTCCAGCGATGCTGCATAGGCCTGGCGCAGGCGGCCGGTATCCTGCCAGAGCGAGTCCGGCTCCCCGCCCTCCGGTGGCAGGTCGTGGAACAGCGCGCCGTCGCCCAGCCGCTCCCAGTCCGCAACCAGCGGCGCCAGCGGCGCGAAGGGGGCGTGGCTGTCGATCAGCGAGAATTTGGCGAAGACCGGCGGTCGTTCCCCTGCCGGCAGGCGGCGTTCTGTCTGCTCGAACCGGTGCAGCGTGAACTGGTCCGGCATGGTCTTCCAGCCGAAGGCCGGCCCCCGGTATCCCATGTCGGCGGCGGACAGCGTCGCGTCGAAACCGAAGAAGTCGCCGGCCGGCCAGGGCCGGGTGATGGCGGGCTCAAAGGCGACGGTGCGATAGCCGGCCTTCGCGAAATAGCGCTCCAGCGTGCGGCGGCTGCCGGTGGTCAAAAGGTCGTAGCGCTGCTGGCTGTCGATGGTGAGGCCGGACAGCACGGAGGCATGCGCCAGCCAGGATTGTCCGCCGGTGATGCTGGAGACCAGCCAGCCGGATGCGGTATGCAGGCCGGCAGCCTTGGCCGTGGCCGCGAAACCTTCCAGCCTGGCACCGATGTGTGGCGCGTAGAGCGGATCGGCCAATGCGCTTTCGCCATAGGATTCGATGAAGGCCAGCACGACATCCGCGCCGTTCAGCCCGGCCAGCAGCCGGCCCTGCGGGATATCGCGCAGACCGTCCTCGGCCTCGGCGGTGCGGAAGGCCGGCTCGACGGTGCGCAACGTCCGGAATTGCGTCCACTGGCTCGCCAGTGTCACGCCGGCGCTGGTCGAGGCCGGCCAGTAGGTGCCGAAATACTCCGGCTTTTCGGCCTGCAGGATTTGTACGGTGCCGCCGGTCAGCGCCAGCAGCAGCGCCGCGGCGCGTACAGCGCGATGCCGGGCCATCCGCTGCACGCTGCGGGTCGCCAGCATTGTCAGCCCATAGGCCGCCAGCGGGATCAGGCCCAGCCCGGCCAGCAGCGCAAGCCCGCCCCACAGGCCGAAGGTACCGGTTGCCAGATCGTAGAGCGCGCGGACCAGCGGCAGATCAAGCGCCAGATTCAGGGGCCGGTTCAGCGCCAGCCGGATCATCAGGTCGCCCAGCGCCAGGATGGCAGTCAGCGCTACCAGCGCGGCCACAAGATGCCGTACACGCCGGCTTTGCAGTGCCGGCACCAGGGCGAGGGCAGCCAGCACGATCAACGCCTCGACCGAAAACGCCACCAGATGCGTTGGCCATTCGGTCGGCAGGCGGAAGGGCAGTGCCACCAGCCAGGAGAGGCCGAGGGCCAGCAGCAGATAGGACAGGATGGGAAGAACGGGCATGGCGCTGGCTTCTTGTGACCTTACGTCAGCCTGGCCGCTTCTTCTCCCACGCCCAGGCATGCTCGACGATGGTATCTAGGTCGCTCAGCGCCGGTTCCCAGCCAAGCACGCGCTTTGCCTTGCCGATATCGGCGACCAGCCGGGCCGGGTCGCCCGGCCGGCGCGGACCGTGACGGACCGGCAGCGCCTTATCGGTGACCCGCTCCACTGTCCGCAGCACTTCAAGCACGGAGCGGCCTTCGCCACCGCCCAGATTGAAGGCGCCCGATTCGCCGCCCTCGCGCAGATGCTCCAGCGCCAGCAGATGCGCCCGGCACAGGTCCGTCACATGCACATAATCGCGGATGCAGGTCCCGTCCGGCGTGTCGTAGTCTTTGCCGTTTACCAGCATCTCCGCGCGCTTACCTAAAATCGTATGCAGCGCCAGCGGGATCAGATGGGTCTCTGGCTCGTGGCGTTCGCCCAGCCGGCCCTTCGGGTCGGCCCCGGCAGCGTTGAAATAACGCAGTGCCGCCCAGCGCAGCCCATGGCTCTCCGCCCGTGCCGCCATCGCCTGCTCGACCAGCAGCTTCGACTCGCCATAGGGGTTGATCGGTTTTGCCGGATTATCTTCCGGGATCGGCACCGTCTGCGGTTCGCCATAGATGGCGGCGGTGGAGGAGAAGACCAGCGGCGGCGGCACGTTACGCGCGGTCAGCGCGTCGAGGAAGACCAGCGTGCGCCGGTGGTTGTTCTCCAGATAGCGCTCCGGTTCTTGCACCGACTGGCCGGCTTCGATGAGGGCCGCGAAGTGCAGCACGGCATCGGGCCGCACCTCATCCAGCAGCCAGCCGACCAGTGCCGCATCGCCGATATCGCCGTTGACCAGCCGCGCGCCGCTGACCGCGACTGCATCCGCATGGCCGCTGACGAGATTGTCCAGGACCACGACATCATGTCCGGCCTCTGCCAGCATAAGCGCCATCTGGCTGCCGATATACCCGGCGCCGCCGGCAATCAGGATACGCTGTCTGGTGTGCGCCACGATGGCTCCCGTCTTGTTCTCTTCGGCGTTTCCCTTTAGCACAGCACGGAGCCCGGTACCCCTGCCGACTTGACGGGAAGGGGCCGCCGGAACAGTGTGCCAGACGATTTCGCCGCGCCGGAAGAAACCTTTGCCCATGCCTGAAGCCGCTGTCGCCATCATCACGCGGACCAAGGACCGCCCGCTGCTGCTGCGCCGCGCGGTTGAGAGCGTGCTGGGCCAGACCCATACGGATTGGGTGCACGTCATCGTGAATGATGGCGGCGACCCGGCGGCTGTGGAGCAGGTGGTGGCACCGCATGCCGAGCGCTATGCCGGGCGGCTGGTGCGGGTGGACAATCCACAGTCGCTGGGGATGGAGGCGGCCTCCAACAGGGGGATCGCCGCCAGTACCAGCCGCTATCTCGTGATCCATGACGATGACGACAGCTGGGATCCGGCCTTTCTGGAAAAGATGACGGCGCTGCTGGAGACCAGCCGGCCGCCGGTCGCAGGCGCGATCTGCCACAGCGTGCTCGTGCACGAGGCCATTGAGAGCGAGAGCGTCAAGGAACAGCGCCGGGAGGATTTTAACGCCAGCTTGCTGGCCGTGCCGCTGGCGCAGATGGCGGTGCGCAACCTGTTCCCGCCGATCTCGTTTCTGTTCCAGCGGGCGGCGCTGGAAGCCGCCGGACCTTTCCGCGAGGAGCTGCCGGTGCTGGGCGACTGGGACTTCAATCTGCGCTTCCTGCGCGACCATGATATCGCGGTCCTGCCGGAGAAGCTGGCCTTCTGGCACCATCGCGTGGCAGCGGCGGAGGGCGGGTACGCCAACAGCGTGCTTGGCGGCGCACTGAGCCATGCCAGTTACGACGCGGCGATCCGCAATCAGCTGCTGCGCGAGGATCTGGAAAAGGGGCGCGTTGGCCTTGGCTTTCTGGTGAATTTCGGGACGGCGGTGCGTGACGAAATCCATGCGTCCGCGCCGGGCAGCCTGATCGAGGCCCGTGCCGCCCCGGCGCTGCGGCTGATCATCGACGAGGCTCGGAACAAGGCGCAGGCGGCGGAGATCGCCCTGCAGCAGAGTCAGCAGCGCCAGCAGACCCTGGAAACCCTGGCGCAGGACCTGAACCAGCGTCTCGAAGCTGTCCATCGCTCGACCAGCTGGCAGGTAACGGCGCCGCTGCGCTGGGCCATCCGAATGGCGAAGCGTCTGACCGGCAGGAGATAGAGCGCCAGAACCATGCGCGTCCTGTTCATCGACACCAAGCCCTTCAATCCCAACCGCTATATCGCCCGCGCCGTGTTCGAGGCGCTGGCCGCCGATCCGCGCGTGACGGAGGCGGTATGGGCGGAATATGCCGACGCCGTGTCGCTGGCGCAGGCAACGCAGTTCGACCTGCTATTCGCTTTCGATGGGGAGGAGGCGCGCAACCCGGTTATTGACCGGCTGCTGCAGCTGGTCCCGCGCAGCCTGGTCTGGTTCACCGAGGACCCCTATGAGCGCGGCGTGAATCTGCCGCTGGCCCGTAAGTTCGACCTGATCTTTACTAATGACGGGTCGAGCGCGGAATTCTATGACGGGCGCGGCATCCATCTGCCGCTGGCCGCCGATCCGGTGCGGCACCGGTTCGAGATATGCGGGACGCCGCCGCGCTATGACATCTTCTTCGCCGGCACGGCCTGGCCGAACCGGCTGAAATTCCTGCGCGCGCTGAAGCAGCACCGGCCGGATCTGCGCTGCAAGTTCGTGCTGGTGACGAATGACGCGCTGGACCCGCATCTGGGCGATCTGCGTGACGGGTTCAGCTTCACGCCGGGCGTGTCGATCCGCGATTTCTGCCGGCTGGCGAACGCCGCGAAGCTGACCCTGACCCTGCCGCGCAAATTCTCCACCTCCGACGCCGATCCGGAGGCTGCCAGCGACACGCCGGGGCCGCGCTTCTTCGAGGTGGCACTGGCCGGCTCCTGCCAGATCGTCGATGCGGAGACCACGAAGGCGGCGTCCGGCCTGTTCGAGGAGGGCGCGCATTATCTCGGCTTCCGCACGATGGAGGAATGCCTGGCGCAGATCGACGCGGCGCTGGCCGATGACGAGCGGCGGCTGACCATCGCGCGGGCGGCACAGGCGCATGTGGCGGAAAACCACCTCTATGCCAACCGCGTGGCCGCCATCCTGGATCGCGCGGTGGCGCTGCCGGCGAAGCCGCTGCCGGTGAGCGAAGGCAAGCCGCGCGTGCTGTTCGTCACCCATAATGTCGTCCAGCATGGCCGCTTCGGCGGGGCGGAGACCTATCTGGAGGCGATCCGCCAGCATATCGGCGCGGTGGAGCCCTGGATATTGGTGCCCGATACGCGCAAGCCAGACGGGCGCGGCTTCCTGCTCTATGACGGCGATATGCGCCTGCGCCAGACGATCCGGCTGGCGCGGCCCAGCCATCCCGATCTGCTGACCCACCCGGAGTTGGAGATCGCCTTCCAGAAGCTGCTGGCGGAATACGGCTTCGCCGCCGTGCATTTCAATCATCTGCTGGGCTTCGTCCCCTCGCTGCCGCTGGTGGCGAAGGCGATGGGGGCTAGCACACTCTATTCGCTGCACGATTACTACCCTCTGTGCGAGCGCTTTAACCTGCTGGATTCCGGCGGGCGCTATTGCGACATCGAAAACCTGCCGGAGGGTGTCCGGGATATCAGCCTGGCCCTGACCCAGAGGGTCGATCCTGACAGCCAGGCGCGGCGGCGGCGGTTCTGGCGCGAGAGCCTGTCGGCCATCGATATCGTGCTGGCCGGGTCGGAGGCGAGCGCTCGCTTGTTGCATCTCCTCTACCCGGAGACTGAGGCACGCACCCGGCTGCTGTTGCCGCCGGTCAACCGGGTCGAGCCGGCAGCGCGGAACGAAGGCGGGCCGCTGAAGGTGGCGCATCTCGGCAATTTCGCGCGGCATAAGGGGGGCGACGCCATCCTGGACGCCATCGCACGCTGCCTTGGCCAGCCGGTGCAGTTCCACATTTTCGGACGGATCGATCCAGACTATCAGAAGCCGCTGGAAACCCATGCCGGCAAAAATGTCGTGCTGCACGGTCCGTTCAATGGCGGCGCGGTGCCGGCGGCGCTGGCCGAATGCGATGTGATGCTGTTCCTGTCCACCTGGCCGGAGACCTATGGCATCACCCTGTCGGAGGCGCAGGCCGCCGGCCTTGTGCCTATCGTCACCGCTATTGGCGCGCCGGCGGAGCGGGTGCACGACGGCGAGAACGGCTTCCTGGTGCCGGTCGGTGACGGCAAGGCGGTTGCCGATATCCTGCTGTCGCTGACGGCGGACCGGGGCAGGCTGGACGGGATGCGCGCGCAGCTGCCGGCAACGCCGGGCATCGAAGGGCCGGATTTCGTAGCCGGGTTGGAGGATATCTACGCCACCCTCGCCCTGACGCCGGTCGCAGCGCTGGACACACGCCGCCTGCTGTCGCTGCAGGAGCTTGGTCAGTTCCTCGACAGCCCGTATTGGACACGGCGCGGCGGCCTCGCCTTTCTGGCCGGCGGACAGGGCATCGGCTTTCTGGTCCGCCGCTTCATCGTGGTCGCCCGCACCGACGGGGTTGGCCTTGCGCTGCGCCTGGCGCGGCACAAGCTGCGGGCGATCCTGCACCGGATGCGCATGGCATGAAGCACGACGCCCTGAAAATCCTGATCGTCAGCGGCACGCCAGATGCGCTGAACAGCAATGCGACCTTGCGCAGCCATGTCGGCGACGGCTTCCGCACGGCCTTTCCCGGGGCGACGGTCACTGTGTCCTCCTATGAAGATGGCTTGCGCCAGGCGCGCGCGCTGAAGCCCGATCTGGCGCTTGTCTTCGGCTCCATCATGCTGGACAGCAGCGATTTCGGCCCGCTGGCGGAAGAGATGCGGCGCAGCGGCGGCAAGCTCGCCTTCTGGCTGCATGACGATCCCTACGAGTTCGACATGAATGCCCGCATCTACGGCATGGCGGATGCGGTCTTCACCAATGACCGGGCGAGCCTCGATTTCTACCCGCCGAACCTCGCCGTGCATCATCTGCCGCTGGCCGGCAGCCGCGCCGCGCACTGGCGGCCGGTCGAACGCCGGGCCGGGCCGGACCTGTTCTTCTGCGGCCACCGCTTTGCCAACCGCGCCCGGCTGTTCGGCGATCTGGCGGCGCAAGCCAAGCGTCTCGGCGCGTCGATGACTGTGCTGGGCAGCGGCTGGGAGCGTGATTCCATCGACGGCGTGACACCGATGCGGCTGCCCGGATCGGCGCTGCCGGACCTCTATGCCTCGGCGCTGGTGGTCGCCAATATCGGGCGCGACGAGAGCCTGGCCAACCGGCGCTTCGCCATCCGGCCCTCGACTCCGGGACCGCGCAGCTTCGAAGCCGCCTTCGCCGGGGCCGCGCAAATCATGCTGGTGGAGGGGCTGGAAATCCTCGACTATTTCGAGCCGGAGACGGAAATCCTGCTGGCCGACGATGCCGACAGCTTCGCCGCGCAGTGGGAGAGGTTGCTGCAGGATCGTGACCTCAGCCTGCGGCTTGGCGCCAATGCCCAGCGCCGCGCCGAGGCGGAACATGGCTATGAACACCGTGCCCGGCGTATCGTCGATCTCGTATTCGGCTAGATTAACGCCTATCTGAATTCTTTGCCCTTTCCGGAATCTCGGAGACCATGATGGAGCGCCTCGACCAGACCCCGGTGCATTCGGCGCCGCAGGTGATCCGCCGCGAGGATTACACGCCGCCGGATTTCCGGGTGGACCGCATCGACCTGCATGTCGATATCCGCGACGGCGAAACCATCGTGACCTCGAAACTGTCGGTGATCGGCCGGCCTGAGCGTGACAAGTACGCGCCGCTGGTGCTGGACGGGCAGAATCAGGAGCTGATCTACCTGAAGATCGATGGCGAGGATGTGCCGCCCTGCAAATACACGGTCGGCGAGGAACGGATGACCGTGGAGGAGGTGGGCGACAGTGCCACGGTCGAGATCCGCACCCGCCTCCCCCCGGAAACCAATACGGCGCTGGAAGGGCTCTACCGCTCCGGTTCCATGTACTGCACCCAGTGCGAGCCGGAGGGCTTCCGCCGCATCACCTATTTTGTGGACCGGCCCGACAATATGGCGCTGTTCACTACCACTATCGAGGCGGACAAGGATAGCTGCCCGGTGCTGCTGTCGAACGGCAACCCGACCCAAAGCCGGGATTTGCCCGATGGCCGCCATTGTGCGACCTGGCACGATC